>JBHHZN010000149.1:0-6410 GCA_046758155.1 Acidobacteriota bacterium
GAGCACGCTGAGGAAGGCGCGTGCCTTCTGGAACATCTTCAGCGACTCGGACGTGTCCGTCGGGGTCATCGCCTGGTGGGCCAGCTTCCCCGCGGAGAAGGTCAAGGGATTCCTCTGCGCCGACCGGATCGCCTACCAGCTCTTCGGTGGACGCATGAAGGATTCCGCCCGGGACGACTCCTTCAAGACCTACCCCCCATCTCTATACGGTCGGATCGCCGACCTCATCGAGCAGCCATCCTCCATCCGGCCCGCAGAACTGGCGCGGTTCATCGACCTCACGCAACAGGATCGATTCTCGAAGGACGACATCGAGCGCGTCGAGCAATTCCGGACCGTGCTGGCCGCGACGAAGACCTACACGCGCATCGGCATGCGGCAATTCGCGGCGGAGCCCACGGACCTGCGCGTCATCTACTTCGAAGGGCCCGATACCACATCCCACCTGTTCATGCCGTTCGTGCCCCCGGCCGTCGGATCGATTTCCCCGACGAAGGAGGCATGGTTCGGCCACGCGGTTCCCGAGTTCTACGTCTACCAGGATGAACTGATCGGCCGGTTCGTCCAGGCCTTCGCCGACCAGGAGACCACCATCCTCGTTTCCTCCGATCACGGATTCAAGACGGGCGACCAAAGGCCGGCCATCGACTCCAGGATCGGCCACGGCAAGGCCGCCCAGTGGCACGCGAAGGAAGGCATCGTCGTGCTCGCCGGCAAGGACATCCGTCCGGGAGTCCGCGTTCTCGGGGCGACCGTGATGGACCTCGTTCCCACGCTGCTGGCGCTGTACGGCCTGCCGGTCGGAGAGGACATGGATGGCAAGGTCCTGACCGCCGCCATCGACCCGGCCTTCCTGAAAAGCCACGCGCCGTTCACGACCGCGACCTACGAGACGGGCCGCCGGCCTCGGCCCGTCGCGTCCACGCCGATCACGGCCGAGGACCAGGAGCTGCTCGAGAAGCTGAGATCCCTCGGGTACGTGCAACAGGACAAGCCGACCGCCCAGATCAACCAGGGCACGATCCTGCTGCAGGAAGGCCGTTACGACGAGGCGGTGGCCTCGTTCGAGCGGGCGCTGCGGCAGGTCGATCGGGATCCCGTCCGGATGAGCCTCGCGCGCGCCTTGCGCCTGGCAGGTCGATTCGACGAGGCGGAAGCGCAGCTCGGGCGCCTCGCCGGCCATGGATGGAAACCCTCGGTGGTCCTCACCGAGAGGGCCCTCCTGCAGCGCGACCGCGGGAACCTCGATGCCGCCGCGCGGATGCTCCGGGAAGCCGCCGACCTCGACCCGAACTCGGCGGAGATCGCGATGCAGCTCGGCCGCCTGCGTGAACGTCAAGAACGATGGGAGGACGCCGTGACGGCCTACCAGCGCGCCTGCGCCCTGGGTCCCGCGCAGGGCGAACCCTTCAACAAGCTGGGCGTGACGCTGCAGAAGATCGGGCGGACCCAAGAGGCGATCGGAGCCCTCTCGCGAGCGGTGAAGGTGGAGCCCGACCTCGCCGGTCCGTACAACAACCTGGGGCTGATCTACCGGGAACGCGGCGAGAAGGACAAGGCGCGCGCCATCCTGGAGACCGGCCTGACGATGGCCCCGCGCAGCCCCATCCTCCACAACAGCCTCGGATCGCTCCTGTTCGACGCGGGCGACACGTCACTCGCCATCGAGCATTTCGAGAAAGCGATCGACCTCGATCCGGACTACGCGGAGGCTCTCTCCAACCTCGGAGTGATCTACTCGCAGCGACGCGACGCCGCGAAGACGATCGAATACCTGTCTCGCCTGATCGAGCTGGAACCGGACAATGCCCAGGCGTACCTCTCGGTGGGACTGGCCCAGCTCACGCTCGGCCGGACCGACGACGCCGTCGCGACGGTGCGGGGCCTCCTGGCGCGGGACCCCGACAACGTCAAGGCCGTGATCATGCTCGCCGAGATCCTGCTTCGCCGTGGGGATCCGGGCGAAGCGGCCGGTCTGTTCGAAAGGGCGGGAGAGCTCGATGGACGGATCCCGCGCGTGTGGAACAGCCTGGCGCAATGCTACCTGGCGCTGCAGCGGACCGCCGCCGCCCGCGACGCCCTGAAGCGTTCGCTCAGCATCGATCCCGATCAGCCCGAGGTCGCGCGCAAGCTGACCGCCCTGGGCGGCTGAACGAGCCGGACGCGGCGCCCGGCCCCGCGATCGCCGCATCGCTCGAGCAGAAGCACACCCCCGCCTCAGAGATGCACGATCAGGCGCAATCTCGCCCCGCTCCAGTTGATCCGGTCACGGTCCTCGCCCGTGATGGTCGGCTCGCCGAACAGCCCCTGCGTCGATCGGGAAAGATTATGCTGGACGAGATCCGACCACGTCGTGAACATCCACCCGACGTCCACGTCCAGGTACGGGCCGGTATGGAAGGCGAGGTTGACGTCGAAATCTATCGTCGTTGCGACCTCGTCGTTGAAGTGGGCTTCCTCGCGGATCGTCCCCCCTCCGGAATAGCTGTCCAGGTCCGTCAGCTCCTGCTCGGCGTCGATATCCGCTGTGAGAAAACCGACCCGGAGGTTGGTCCGGATGCCGAGGAACTCCGTGAAATCGTAATCGACGCCCAGGCTGCCTGTCAGCCCGAATCCGTCGCTGTCGATGTGGCGCGACGCGGGGAACCTGGCATCGATGCCGCCCGGATCCACCAGGTACCTGCCGTCGACGGTCTCCTCGAACGACGCGTACCGCAGCCCCACCCCGTAGGTCACGAGGACGGGCTTGCTGACGGCCCGCGAGCGGGTGAACTCCAGGTCGATCGTTTCCGCCTCGATGTCATGGTTGAACTGCCACTGCTGCGCGTAGTAGTAGCTGCCGTCGAGATTGGTGACCGGCCCGACCGTCCACCAGTTGTACCCACCGACGGTGTAATCGGGCGCGGACCCGCCGGCCGATGTGCTGTCGTCGTAGTTCCAGTAGCTGACCTTCAGCGTCCCCTCTCTGCCGAACGAGTAACCGAAACCGAAGCGGAAGGCGGCGTCGGAGTCCCAGTCGGTCCATTGCACGGTGGTGTCGACCGGACGGGAAGCGAAGGGAGGGCGCGTGGTCGATTGGACCGGCGTGTTCGTGTTGCCCGGCGTCAGGAGGGCGGTGTCCAGGTCAATGAACCACCCTTCCCAGTCCGGATCTTGCGCCGCCGGCACGCCCGGCGCGCCGAGCAGGACCACCAGCGCGGCGGCCGCGAGAGCGGGAAACCTGAGTCGCATCGGATCCTCCTTGACTCTGTGGATCTTGACGGGGATAGGACTCGACCCGACGACGACCCCGCCCCTCGCGTGAGTCCTCCGGAATGGAGGCGCCCGGTCGGCCGAACGGAGAATGTACTGATCCGTTCCACCGGGCGTCAACCTGTCGAGGGCTCCCGGGGGCGTTCGGCCGATGCCGCCGGGCGTCGAGCTCAGCGCGTGGTTTTCCTGCGGGCGCCGATCCGCTTGCGCAGCTGGGCGAATCGTTCGAGCCGCTCCCGGATCGCCTTTTCCTGTCCCATTTCGGTGGGACGGTAGTAGACCTTTCCCTGCAGATCGGCGGGGAGGCAGGCCTGGTCCACGACGGCCTCCTCGTGGTCGTGGGCGTGCTGGTAGCCTCGCCCGTATCCCAGCCCCGACATCAGCGGTGTGGGGGCGTTGCGGAGGTTCATCGGCACGGGCCCGGTCTTGCCCGCCCGGACGTCGGACACCGCCTCCGCGTAGGCACGGTAGGCGGCGTCGCTTTTCGGGGCGGTGGCCATGTACAGGACGGCCTGCGCGAGCGCCAGGGCCCCTTCGGGCAGCCCCAGGCCATGAAAGGCGTCGCGCGCGGCCAGCGCGACCGTCAGGGCGCCCGGATCGGCGTTGCCGATATCCTCGGAGGCGAAGCGCACGATCCGGCGGGCCACGTACATCGGATCCTCTCCCGCTTCGATCATGCGGGCCAGCCAGTACACGGCGGCATCCGGGTCGGAGGAACGCATCGATTTGTGCAGGGCGGAGATCAGGTTGAAGTGTTGATCGCCGGCCTTGTCGTAATAGATCGCGGTTCGCTGCAACGCGTCCCGCACGACCTCGGCCGTGATGTCGCGTGCGGCCGAGGCCACCTCGAGCGTGTTCAGGGCGAACCGCGCATCCCCCTGGGCGCGCCGGGCGATCTGCTCCAGACAGTCCGGCGCGATCGTCAGGCCCAGCCCTCCCAGGCCGCGTTGCTCGTCGCTCAGCGCCCTGGACAGGATCGCGAGGATATCCTCCTGGGTCAGGAGCTCCAAGACATAGACGCGGGAACGCGAGAGCAAGGACGCATACAGAGAAAACGACGGGTTCTCCGTCGTCGCGCCGATGAGGCAGATATCGCCGTGCTCGATGAACGGCAGGAAGGCGTCCTGCTGGGCCTTGTTGAACCGGTGGATCTCGTCGATGAAGAGGATCGTGCGGCGTGCTCCGGAGCGCCGGTGTTGCTCGGCGTCCTTCATCACCTGCCGGATCTCCTTGATCCCGGACAGCACCGCGGAAAACGAGACGAAATGGGCCCGGGTCTTCCTGGCGATGATCGAGGCCAACGTGGTCTTGCCGGTGCCCGGAGGCCCCCACAGGATGGTCGAGCTCAGATCCCCGAGCTCGATGGCCCGCCGCAGGAGGCTGCCGGGACCCAGCACCTCGGCCTGCCCCACGAACTCCTCCAGGCTCCTGGGGCGCATCCGGTCGGCCAGCGGGGCATCCCCCGCCGGCTCCGGCCTGGGGGGCTCTGTTTCGGGAAAAAGGGTCTTCATATGTTCGTCCTGACGGCCGCCATGCTAGGTCGGGAAACGTGTCATGTCAACATCTCGCTCATCGAATATTCTACCATAAATCATTGATAACAAAAGAGTAATCTACTAACCCCCTTCCTTGACATGGCCCCCCTCGCGCGTTGTACGATAGGGGCGTTCCAAGCCGAGAGACATGCGACCGACTCTCCTATCTCCTCTCTTAACTTCAACCGGGAGCGTCGTCGCTCGTGGATAGAAGCCTGCCCTCGCGGTCGCAGGTTTCCTCCTGCATGCTCTTGGATTCACCACAAAAGGCAGCGCGCATGCGCTGCCTTTTCTCTTGGTCCGTCATCCTGTGAGGAGGCACCGATGCGCACCTTCATCATAGCGGGGTTCATCCCGTTCCTGCTGGCCATGCAGGCGAGTACCGGGAGCCCGGCGCCCGTCCGTCTCACGCGAGCCTCGGAGCTGACGGCATCGCCGAGCGGGGAACGCATCGGCGTGCTGCTCTCGGGACTGACCGTCACGCCGGTGGAAGAGCAAGGCGACTGGGTGCGCGTGCACATCGAGGGATGGATCCCCCGCCGGGCTCTGACGGCGCACGCCGGCGAGTCGACCGCCCTCGAGAGCCCCGACCTCATCGTGCCGGCTCCGGTGGTCCACCTGGCCACCCGGCTGGAAGGAACGATCTTCGTCACCGATCACGGTATGACCCAGATCGGCCACGCCACGGCGGTGCGGCTTGTGTCGAGCCCGGAGGAACTGGCGGACACGTTGAAGGGGATCCACGCCGAGTGCGACACGAATCACGCGGAGCTGCTCGAGACGGCCGCGGAGCTCAAGAAGGAGCGCAACCGGGCGCTGAGGATCGAGGACACCACGAAGGCCTTCGACGCCTACGACAAGGCGAAGTGGGCGCGTACGGACATCCTCAGGCGGATCGAGGCGCTCGACACCGCTTGCGCCGAGAGGATCGAGACGATTCTCGATGACCACGAGGTCGCCAGGACGCTCTCGGACCGTGAAGGGCGGTTCTCGTTCGCTCAGATCGAGCCCGGCTCCTACCTGCTGCACGCGCAGTTCGACACCGACAAGAAACGCTTCGCGTGGGATATCCCCATCGTCCTGGAGGCGGCCGCCTCCCTCGCGATCGATCTGACGAACTCGAACTTGACGCACACGGCTCCCCTGAACGACTACTGATGACGCTCCATGCGGGCGGCGAAGAAACCGTCGAGGTCGTCGCGATGGGGCAAGGTCTCCAGAAACGGCCAGGACTCCCGCCGGGTCACCAGCCCCCTGGCCGGCGGCGGCAGGTACGGCGTCGGGTCGGCGACCTCGAAACCATCGTGCCGCGCTAGGAAGCGGCGAACCTGCTCGATGCCTTCCTCCGGCTCGAGGCTGCAGACCGCGTAAACCATCGTGCCGCCGGGCTTGACGAGGCCGGCGCATCGTTCCAGCAGCCGCGCCTGCGTCTCGACCTGTCTGTCAAGATCCGACAGCGTGAGACGGTAACGCAGTTCCGGGTGGCGCCTGATCACGCCGGTGCCGGTGCAGGGAGCATCCACCAGCACGGCATCGAACATCACACCTGCGGCCAGCGGCGTGTGCGGCCCGGCCATGTCGGCGGCGACGGCCACGCACGCCGGCATCTTCATACGCGACACA
>JBHHZN010000150.1:0-6403 GCA_046758155.1 Acidobacteriota bacterium
ATCTCACGCTCGCGTACGGCGTCCGCTGCGGAGGATCCCGCCGGGGCATGGTGCCCCCTTCCGGACGGCGCCGGCGGCATCACCAGCGAGGGGGTCAACATACCGCCGGTCATGCCCACCGAGCCGGCCTCCCCTACCATCGCCTTCTCCGCCTGGAGCGACGTATCCGGCCGGGAAACGCCGGTCTGCTCGGTCACGAACCCCACCTGCAGGTGCCGTGTGACCGGCACCTTCATGCGGGTGCGTTCCTGCTCGTAATCGACCATTTGCGTGACGGCGGCCTCTTCCTCGTCGAACTCCGGCTCCGCGGCCGGACGGCCGGTCGTGTCGTTGCGCAGGTCCTCGGTGGTCACCTGGGCGAGATCGGATCGGCCCAGGTATGTGATCGCCAGCTCCCGGAAGACGTAGTCGATGACCGACGTGGTCATCTTGATGTGCGGATTGCCGGTGACCATGCCGTTGGGCTCGAACCGAGTGAAGACGAACGCGTCGACGAACTCGTCGAGCGGAACGCCGTGCTGCAGTCCCAGGGAGATGGCGATGGCGAAGCAATTCATCAGGCTGCGAAACGCCGCCCCTTCCTTGTGCATGTCGAGAAAGATCTCGCCGAGCTGGCCGTTATCGTACTCGCCGGTTCGCAGGTACACCTTGTGGCTGCCGATGACGGCCTTCTGCGTGTACCCGCTGCGGCGATCGGGCAGGCGGTGCCGGTGAGCGATGTAGCGGTGAATGATCCTCTCGGCGATCTGCATCGGCTGCGCCTTGGGAGGATCGGCGGCGGCAGCGGCCGCCGCGGGGACCTCCGCTTCATCGGCGACTGTCTCCTCGGGCGATGTCGCGCTGGAGAGCCATTCCGCGGCCGTCGCCGCCAGCGGCTGGCTGAGCTTGCTCCCATCGCGATAGAGCGCGTTTGCCTTCAGCATGAGCTTCCACGATTGCAGGTAGGCTTCGCGGATGTCATCCACCGTGGAGTTGTGCGGCATGTTGACCGTCTTGGAGATCGCCCCGCTGATGAAGGGTTGCGCCGCGGCCATCATCCTGATGTGCGCCAGCGGCGGGATGAACCGCTTGCCGTACTTGCCGCATCGGTTGGCGCAGTCGAACACCTCGAGGTGATCCGCCTTCATGTGCGGAGCGCCCTCGATCGTCATCATGCCGCAGATGTGGTTGCTGGCCTCTTCGATCTGCTCGGGCGTGAATCCGAGGGCTTCGAGCATGTTGAAGGAAAAATCCCCGAGTTGCTCTTCGGTGAACCCCAGCGTCTTCTTGCAGAAATCGTCACCGAGGACGAACCTGTTGAAGGCGAAGGTCAGTTCGAACGAACCGCCCAGCGCCGCGTCTACCTTGTCCAGGGCCTCGTCGTCGAACCGCTTGGCGGCGAGCGACTCGCGGTTGATATGAGGGGCCGAGGCGAGCCGCCCCGTCCCGACGCAGTACGTGATGATGTCGTTGATCTGCTTGTCCTCGTAGCCGAGGTTTTTCAGCGCTGCGGGGACCGACTGGTTGATGATCTTGAAGTAGCCGCCACCGGCGAGTGTCTTGAACTTCACGAGGGCGAAATCCGGCTCGATGCCGGTGGTGTCGCAGTCCATCGCCAATCCGATTGTTCCGGTCGGCGCGATGACGGTGGCCTGCGCGTTGCGGTACCCGAACCGCTCGCCCAGCTCGAGCGCCTTGTCCCAGGCCAGCCGCGCCGCGCGGAGCAACTCCTCCGGGCAGCGATCGGGATCGATCCCGCGGGGCGTGATCGACAGCCCCTCGTACTCGCTCGATGGTGCGTTGTACGCAGCCCGGCGGTGATTGCGTATCACGCGCAGCATGTGGGGGCGGTTGGCGAGGAACCCGGGAAACGGGCCCAGCTCCTTGGCCATGAGAGAGGACGTCGCGTAGGAGGTTCCGCACAGGATACTGGTGATCGCCCCGGCAGTCGCCCGCGCCTGCGGAGAGTCGTACGGGATGCCGGAGACCATCAGGAGCGATCCAAGGTTGGCGTAACCGAGTCCCAGCGTGCGGTACCGGTACGACAGCTCGGCGATCTTGCGGGATGGAAACTGCGCCATCAGGACGGAGATCTCCAGCGTCAGCGTCCACAGTCGCGTCGCGTGCCGGAAGCGGTCGATATCGAAGCGGTTGGACGCGGGATCGTGGAACTTGATCAGGTTCAACGAGGCGAGGTTGCAAGCGGTGTCGTCCAGGAACATGTATTCCGAGCAGGGGTTCGAGGCGTTGATACGCCCTCCCTCCGGGCATGTGTGCCACTCGTTGATGGTCGTATCGAACTGCACACCCGGATCGGCGCAGGCCCAGGCCGCGTAGCAGATCTGCTCCCACAGGTCGCGCGCCTTGACGGTGCGGTGCACCATCCCATCGGTGCGGCGGGTGAGATCCCAGGAGCCATCGGCCTGCACCGCCTCGAGAAACTCGTTGGAGAGGCGCACCGAGTTGTTGGAGTTCTGCCCGGCGACGGTGCCGTAGCCCCTGCCGTCCCAGCGCGTGTCGTACTCCTCGAACGCGATGCCGGTGTAGCCCTGCTTGGCGAGCGCGATGACGCGGGCGATGTAGTTCTCCGGGATGAAGGCCCTGCGGGCGGCGCGGAGGGCTCGACGCAAGGCCAGGTTCTCGCGGGGATCGAATCGCTCGCCGTTGAGCGGCGTGGAGGGGGAAGGCTGCCGGCGCATGGCTCCCCTCTCATGGCAGGCGCGCATGATCGCATTGAGGTGGAGGTTATGCAGGCGGCTGCCGGCCACGAGAGCGGCCACCTTCTGCTCCTCGAGCATCTTCCAGTTGATGAACTCCTCGATGTCGGGGTGATCGACGTCGAGGCAGACCATCTTGGCGGCGCGCCGTGTCGTGCCGCCGCTCTTGATCGAACCGGCCGCCCGGTCGCCTATGCGCAGGAAAGACATCAGGCCGGAGGATTTCCCGCCGCCCGAGAGGGGCTCGCCCTCGGCGCGCAGGTGGGAGAAGTTGGTGCCGGTGCCCGAGCCGTACTTGAAAAGGCGAGCCTCACGCGTCCACAGGTCCATGATGCCGCCGGCGTTGACCAGGTCGTCGGTGACCGATTGGATGAAGCAGGCGTGGGGCTGCGGGTGCTCGTAGGCGGACGGGGATTCTTTCACCTCGCCCGTGGAGGGCTCCACGTAGAAATGCCCCTGGGCCGGACCATCCAGTCCGTAGGCCCAGTGCAGCCCGGTGTTGAACCACTGCGGCGAGTTGGGAGACGCCATCTGGGCCGCCAGCATGTGAAGCGTTTCATCGAAGTAAGCCAGGGCGTCGTCGACCGAGTCGAAGTAACCGTACTTGTATCCCCAGTACGTCCAGCAGCCCGCGAGCCGGCGAAACACCTGTCGCGCGTCCTTCTCCGCGCCGTAGCGCTCGTCCTCGGGGAGCTTGGCGAGGGCCTCCTCGTCGGGTACCGATCGGCGCAACCAGGCGGGAATGCCGTGCTCATCCACTTGCTTGAGGGCGGCCGGCACGCCCGCCTTCCGGAAGTACTTCTGCGCCAGGATATCGACCGACATCTGCGACCAGGAGGCTGGCATGATGAGGCCGGTGGCCTCGAAGACGAGCGATCCGTCCGGATTCTTGATGCGCGAATCCCTCGTGGCGAACTCGATGCCCTCGTAGGGGTCCTGCCCGGCGCGAGTAAAGCGTCGCTCGATCCTCATGTGGCCCTGCCTCCCTTGGGGAATGTGATGAGGTGATGGGTTCTCATGCGTGCCTGCCGTTCGTCACTTGCCATCCCCGCCCCGCCGCCTCTGTCCGCCGGGGGGCGTTCAGGGGAAACGACTCCCGGGCGGCTGCCGAGCCGCATGTGGCCCCAAGGGCCGGACCACTTGTGAGCTTGTCCCGGCAGGTCGGAGGTCCCGGAAAGCGTCTCGAGAAGGCTCTCTGACCGGTGAATGCCGCCCCTGGCCAGGGCCCCCACCATGCTCCATTGTAGCACGTGAAGTGCTACATCTAGGAGATAGGCTGGCACTCTACCACGACATCTAGTGCTGTCAAGAGTGAAAATAGGGGCCGCTCAACCCCTTTCCTGGCGTGATTTAGCGTGGCGCGTTTCGGCCGGGCGCATCCGGCGCGCGCGCCGCGTGCCACTGGTTGTCGAAAACGTCGTGCAGACTGGTGTACAGGGCGCTCGAGACGCCGAACTTGATGAGCGTCTGCTCGCCTCCACCCGGAGCGGAGAGCCTCAGGTTGAGCGACGCGGGCAGGAAGATCATCCGGAACCGCCAGAGGGGGGCCTCCGAGCACAGGCGCACCGCGAACCGGTCACGCGCTTCGGGGGGCAAGGCGGCCCCGACCGCGACGGCATGCGCCAGAGTCGATCGGATCCTGTCGCGCAGAGCACCGAGCAGGGGGAACTCCCCCTGCTCGGTCGCCTCGAGCCGCGCGGCCGCCGGCCCATCGGGATCCAGCAACAACACGCGCACGAGCGGCGTGTCCGGGGAGGCGGCGCCGGTCGATTGTAGCTCGTGGATGAGCATCGCCCGAAACTCCGGGTTGCCGAAAAACGATTCGAACTCGGGGGCCATCATGTCGAGTCGATGCGGCCGGATCTGGGTGACCAGCTCGAACACCTCGCGCGTGAGGCCGCCGGCCGGCTGGTTCGTGGTGGCGTAAAACTGCACGCCCGACAGCTTGCGGACCTCGAAGAAATCCTGCAGCGAGTAGGCGGGCCGGGAGCCGTTCTCGGAGTGGACCCGGATCCGGAACATCTCCTCGAGCAGGCGCAGGTCGCGGACCTGGAAGAAGAACGTTCCCAGCTTGATGTTGATGGCATCGACCGCCTGGCTGATCGCCTTGCGGCGAGCGGCGTCGTCGACCCGGGTGCTGCGCAGCACACCGCGGGCCCGCAGGTGCTCGTGCAGATCGTCGAACGCCACGGGCCGGTCAGCTCGGCGCAGGCGGCGCAGGATCTCCACCTGGCGTGCCGGTTCCCCCCGGAAGTGCCGTCCCGCGGGGCGGATGACCGCCTGGTGGAGGATCGTCTCGAAGGCGGTGTCGGCGATATCGATCGGCCCGCCATCGGGAGAGTGGGGATCGGACATCCGCCGTTCGGCTCCTGGCTGTCGGACGCACGGAAGGCCTGCACCCATGACGCCCGGTTCGAGATGCCCCTCCCGAGGGTCCGGTCCGCGCCGGCCGCGGCCGGTGCGCCGCAACTATCCGAGGAGCAGGATCTTAGGGGCTCTCACCCGCTGTTCACGATGATAGCCGGATCAGACTCGATACGCAACCGATAGACGGTAAACAACAAAATAATAGATGGATGATATACGGTAAAATAGAATAAGTCTTTTCAAAAGAATACCTTATGTTGCAATAGGATCATGTTGGCCGTATAATGGCGTGCATGCGGCCCGATCCTGTCTCGACACTCAGCCCCCTCAAGAGCCATTACTACGCGCACCACACGGCCCTCTTGCGCAAGAAGCTGTCGGTCGCCATCGCGCGCGATGAGCTGAAGCGCCTGCATGAGTGTCGTCCCGGACGGCACTTTCTGGTGACGCTGCGGCAGTTCGCGTTCCTGATCGTGACCGCCTCCTTGCTGGCGTGGATCACCCACCCGCTGGTCTGGATCCCGCTGGCCTTCGTCGAGGGATTCACGATCTTCAACTTCACGATCCTGTTGCACGAGGTCGTGCACGACACCGTAACCGTCCGGCACGATCGCCGGCTCGCCCGGGTTCTGGGGGTGCTGTACGCTTTTCCGAGCGGGATCTCGGCGCTGCAGTTCACGCGCTGGCACCTGGATCATCACGATAGTCTCGGATCGGGGACCGAGGATCCGAAGCGGTTCCATCTCTCACCGAAAAGAAACGCCCGCTGGTACAAGATGCTTTACTTCACCCCGGTGCTGTTCCCGATCTACTTCCTGGCGGCACGCAAGGAGACCGCGACCTACCCTGCTCTGCTGCAGGCCCGTATCCGGCGTGAGCGGAACCTGACCATCCTCGGGCATCTGGTCATCATGGTGTCGCTGGCCGCCACGCTCGGCGCAGGGGCCCTCGCGAGGGTGTATCTCGTGCCTTACTTCCTCATCTTTCCGATCGCCTTCGCGCTGAACCGGCTCGGGCAGCATTACGACATCAACCCGGACAACCCCGCGCAATGGAGCACGCTCGTGCGATCGTCGCTCTTCTGGAACTTCGCCTTTCTGTGGTCGAACTTCCATCTCGAGCACCACTACTTCCCCCGCGTGCCGTTTTACAACCTGCCGCGGCTGCACCGGCTGCTGAAACCGTTCTACGCGCGAGAAGGGATGAGACCGGTCGGATACGCGAGGCTGCTGTACGGGTGGCTGGTCCAAAACGGCGCGCCGCACACCGACTGGTCGAGGGCCTGACCCGACTTTGACAGTTTCCGCTGACACGAATCGGCGCAAGCCGAAGCATATCAA
>JBHHZN010000151.1:0-6402 GCA_046758155.1 Acidobacteriota bacterium
CCATCTCGAGCATCGCCGGGTGGTCTTGGAATCGACGCGCGACGTTCTCGTCGCTCGGATCAACGCCCTTCTTCACCGGTCCCCGGACGAGCCCCTTCCGCCGCCGCCGGGCGTCCTGCCGGATCCTTCATCGCTTCCCGAGGACAGCGGGGGGTTGCAGCAACTTGCCCTCGACGGTCGACCCGCGCTGCGGGCGCAGGACTCCACCATCCGCGCCCGGCAGTTCGAGGTGGAGCTGCGGCGGAAAGACTTCCGACCGGACCTCGAGGTGGGCACCTCCTGGAACTCGATGTGGAACACGGAGGAACACCGCTGGATCGTCGGTGCCTCGATCAACCTGCCGGTGCGGCGCAAGCGCCTCCGGGCCGGCGTCGCGCAGGCCGAGGCGCGCTGGCGCTCGGCGCAGAGCGCGCGGCTCCAGCTCGAGGACGACGTCCGCTCGGAGGTGCAGCAGGCGTGGACGCGCGCCATCGAGTCCCGTCACATCGTGGAACTGCACCGTAGCCGGCTGCTCCCGGCGGCGAACGACCAAGTGCAGGCCGCGCTGTCGGGCTTCAAGACCGGCCGAAACAGCTTTCTGGCCGTGATCGAGGCTGAGCGCAACCAGCGCACGACGGAGCTGGGGTACGAGCGATCGCTGTCCGAGCTCCACCAGCGACTGGCCGAGCTGGACCGGGTGCTCGGGCGCATGCCCGGCGGCCCGCGCGCCACGATGGAGCCGATCGCGGCCACAGGAGCGAGACCATGAGCAATCTTCAGAAAAACCGCGCATGGCGGAGGGGCACAGTGCTCCTGTTCGCCGTTCTCGTCACTTTCACGGCCGCTTGCGGCCCGCGAGGCCAGCAGGTGAGCGGCAGCGGATCCGCCACCACCGAGTCCGCCGATCCGGGGCTTCCTCCTCCACTCCGCGAGAAGTTGGAATCGGCTCTCCATGGGTACGAGCAGTGTCGGACGTGGCTTGCCGCTGATCGGCTCGAAGGCCTCGACCGGGAGGCCTCGCATCTGGCGGAGATTCTGCGCGAGGCCCGGTCACAGGCACTGCTGGCATCTCCGGGGAACGTCGGAACCCTACTTGAGGAGGCTGCCGATGCGGCGGCTTCGATGGCGGGCGCGGCCGATCTGGAACGGGCGCGCGGTGCGTTCGCCGAGGTGAGCCGGCTGCTGATGGCCCTGGCCGTCCTCGATCCCTCCCTGGTCGAGGGCTGGCACGCATTCTCCTGCCCGATGGCCGCCGGATTCGGCAAGTGGATCCAGCCGTCGTCCAAGTTGGGGAACCCTTACATGGGCCAGGCTATGTTGGCGTGTGGCGTTCCCGCCGACTGGGAGGTCGAGGAGCCGGCGGCCGGCCTGGAGGCGGGGGCTCACGAGCCCCACGTGCACGCCGCCGGCGAGATCGCCTACTACACCTGCTCGATGCATCCCTCCGTGAAGAAGCAGGAGCCTGGTACCTGCCCGATCTGCTCGATGGATCTCACGCCGGTCACCCGGCAAGAAGTGGAGACGGGCGTGATCTTGGTGGACGCCCGGCGACGGCAGCTCATCGGCGTGCGGACGGCGCCCGTCCAAGCTCGCCCGGTCACCGTTCGTGTGCGGGCCGTCGGCCGCGTGGTCTACGACGAGAGGCGCCTGGCCGACGTCACGCTGAAATACCACGGCTGGATCGGGACGCTCCACGTCGACGAGCCCGGTCAGCGCGTGGAGAAGGGCGAGACACTCTTCACCCTCTACAGCCCCGAGCTCTACGCGGCACAGGAAGAGTTCCTCACCGCGCTCGCCAGCCAGCGAGCGGCCCGGGTGACGAATGCGCCGGACCGCGCCGACTACCTGGTCGAGGCGGCGCGCAAGCGCCTGCGCCTGTGGGACATCCGGGACTGGCAGATCGACCGCCTCGCCGAGGCCGGCCGGCCTATTGAGCACCTACCGATCGTCTCGCCCGTAACCGGATACGTGGTCGAGAAGAACGTCGTCGAGGGCGCCGCCGTCGAGCCCGGTTCGAGACTCTACCGCGTCGCCGGCCTGGAGAGGGTCTGGATCGAAGCCGAGGTGTACGAGTCCGATCTGCCGCTGATCGAGGCCGGCCAACAGGCCAGAGTGGATCTGCCGTATCTGCCGGGGCGGTCGTTCCAGGGCCGCGTCTCCTTCGTGTATCCGTACCTCGAGCCCGGCTCCCGCACCGGCCGCGTCCGGGTCGAGGTGGAGAACCCCGCGCTCCGGCTCAAGCCGGACATGTACGCCAACGTGACGCTCGAGGTCAACCGCGGGCGGCGCCTCGTCGTGCCCGTCGAGGCCGTGCTCTACGCCGGCCCCCGGCGGCTCGTCTTCGTCGACCTCGGCGAAGGCCGTCTCAGACCGCAGGAGATCGAGGTCGGGGTGCGGTCGGGGGACGACTACGAGGTCCTGTCCGGCCTCGAGGCGGGGGACGTGGTCGTGACCTCGGGCAACTTCCTCGTTGCGGCCGAAAGCCGTCTCAAGTCGGCCACGGAGATGTGGTGATGGATGCGTCGCGAGGAGGTCTCATCGCGCGCATCATCGCGGGAAGCGCGCGCAACCGGCTGCTGACCGTCCTCCTCGTCGGCGGACTCGGCGTCTGGGGCTACTATGCGATGATCCGGGGACCGCTCGACGCCATTCCCGATCTCTCCGACGTGCAGGTGATCGTGTTCACCGAGTGGCCGGGTCAGAGCCCCGACACCGTGGAAGACCAGATCACCTACCCCATCTCGACCACGCTGCTCGCCGCGCCCGGCGTCAGTTTCGTCCGCGGGCAGTCGTTCTTCGGGCTCTCCTTCGTCTACGCCATCTTCGAGGACGGGACCGACATGTACTGGGCTCGTTCCCGCGTCCTCGAGTACCTGAACGAGGTCCGGGGACAGCTTCCCGAGGGAGTCACGCCGACCCTCGGTCCGGACGCCACCGGCGTGGGCTGGGTGTTCGAGTACGCGCTGGTGGACGACACGGGGCGGCTCGATCTCCAGCAGCTCCGCTCGCTGCAGGACTGGAACCTACGCTACGCGCTGGAGAGCATCCCGGGCGTCGCCGAGGTCGCCTCGGTCGGCGGATTCGTCAAGCAGTACCAGGTCGTCCTCGACCCCGACAAGCTCTTGGCCCACCGGATTCCGCTGGGCGCCGTCCTTCGGGCCGTCTGCGAGGCGAACGAGCAGGTGGGCGGCCGCGTGCTGGAGATCGCCGGACACGAGCAGATGATCCGCGGGCGGGGCTACGTGACGGCAGTCGAGGATCTGGCCTACGCACCGGTGAAGATCACAGCCAACGGGGTGCCCGTGTACTTGAAGGACGTGGCAGAGGTGGTCATCGGTCCCGACATGCGCCGCGGGCTGGCCGAGCTGGACGGCAAGGGCGAGGTGGTCGGCGGGATCGTCGTCATGCGCTACGGCGAGAACGCCCTCGACGTGATCGACGCGGTGAAGACCCGGCTGGGTGAGATCGAGCGGACACTCCCCGAGGGAGTGAGGATCATCACGACCTACGATCGGTCGGACCTGATCGAGGCCTCGATCGACACGCTGAAGCGCACGCTCGTCGAGGAGATGCTGATCGTCAGCATCGTGATCTTCCTGTTCCTCCTCCACGCCAGAAGCGCGCTCGTCCCCATCATCACGCTGCCGCTGGCCGTCCTGCTGTCGTTCATCCCGATGTACTACCAGGACCTCACCATCAACATCATGTCGCTCGGGGGCATCGCGGTCGCCATCGGCGCGATGGTCGACGCCGCCGTGATCATCATCGAGAACGTTCACAAGAAGCTCGAAAGCTGGAGCGGCGACGGCCAGCCCGGCGGACGTATCGGTGTGATGATCGAGGCGATGTGCGAGGTCGGCCCGAGCATCTTCTTCTCGCTGCTGGTGATCACCGTCTCCTTCATGCCGGTCTTCACCCTGGAGGGGGTGGAAGGCCGCCTGTTCAAGCCCCTGGCCTTCACCAAGACATACTCGATGGCCTTCGCCGCGGTGCTGGCAGTGACGCTGACCCCGGCGCTTGCCGCTACCTTCATCCGAGGGCGGATCCGGGGGGAGGAACGCAACCCGATGAACCGCTGGCTCGTGGCCGCGTACGCTCCGGTCGTGCGCCTCGTCGTACGGTTCCGCAAGACGGCCCTGCTCGTTGCGCTGGCCTTGATGCTGCTGACGGTTCCGGCGTTCCTGGGCCTGGAGAGCGAGTTCATGCCGCCGCTCAACGAGGGCGCGATCCTCTACATGCCGACGGCCCCGCCCGGGATGTCGATCACGGAGGCGGCGCGCATCCTCCAATCGATGGACCGCCAGCTCGCGCAGTTCCCCGAGGTCGAGCGGGTGTTCGGCAAGATGGGGCGCGCACGGACGGCGACCGACCCCGCCCCGATCGGGATGGTGGAGACCGTGGTCCTGCTCAAGCCGCGCAGCGAGTGGAGGGAGGGGATGACCTGGGACGGCCTCGTCGAGGAGATGGACCGCGGGCTCCGCTACCCCGGCATGCCCAACGTCTGGTGGATGCCGATCCAGACCCGAGTCGAGATGCTCTCGACCGGCATCCGCAGCCAGCTCGGCATCAAGGTGTTCGGCGACGACCTCCGGCGGATCGAGAAGACGGCCGTCCGGATCGAGCAGGCCGTTGCCGGCATTCCCGGAACGCGCAGCGCTTTTGCCGAGCGGTCGACGGGGGGCTTCTTCGCCGACATCAAGGTGCGTCGCCGGGAGGCGGCCCGGCATGGCCTGTCGGTCGCCGACGTGAACGACGTGATCCGGACCGCGATCGGCGGGATGAACGTTTCGCAGACGGTCGAAGGCCGCGAGCGCTATCCCATCAACGTGCGCTACGCCCGCGAGTTTCGCGATCATCCGGAGGCGTTGCGCAACGTCCTCATCGCCACGCCGGCCGGGGCGCAGATCCCGCTCTCTCAGGTGGCCGATGTGGAGTTCACGACCGGCGCTCCGATGATCCGCAGCGAGGACGGCAAGCTCGTCGGCTTCGTCTTCGTCGACGTCGCGGGAAGGGCGATCGCGGACTACGTCGCGGAAGCGAGGTCGGTGATCCATGAGCAGGTCGACCTGCCTCCCGGCTTCCGCATCGAATGGGCCGGGCAGTTCAAGTACCTCGAGCGCGCGAAGGAACGGCTGAAGATCATCGTGCCGGTGACGCTCTTGATCGTGTTCCTGCTTCTCTTCTTTCATACCGGCTCCGCGCTCGAAACCGCGATTGTTCTGCTCGCCGTCCCGTTCTCGCTCGTGGGGGCGATCTGGTTGCTATGGATCCTGGACTACAACATGTCCGTGGCCGTGTGGGTCGGGCTGATCGCTCTTGCCGGCCTGGACGCCGAGACGGGGCTGGTCATGCTGCTGTACCTCAAGCTGGCTCACGGGGCGTCCCAGCGGGAGGGGCGTTCGGGGAACTGGTCGGGCCTGCGCGAAGCAATCGTCGAGGGCGCGGCGCGGCGGATCCGCCCGAAGCTGATGGCAGTCTCGACCACGATGATCGGTCTGATCCCGGTCATGTGGAGCAGCGGCACGGGCGCCGACGTGATGAAGCGGATCGCGGCACCGATGGTCGGCGGACTGTTGAGCAGCTTCCTACTGCAACTCACGATCTATCCGGCGATCTTCGCGATCTGGAAGGGTCGGGGACTTCCGAGACCGGGCCGCAGAGCTCGGGCAGGCACGTAGCAGGGAGCAAGTCGTGGAGCGCACTCCTTTAACGGGCTGGATGCGCACGGCGCTGTGGCTTGTCGTAGCCACGATGGCTTACAACCTCGTGGAGGCCGGTCTGGCCCTGTGGTCCGGCCTTGCGGCCGACAGCATCGCGCTGATCGGATTCGGTCTCGACAGCATGATCGAGCTGGCAGCGGCGAGCGTCTTGCTGTGGCGGCTCTCCGTGGAGGCCCGCGGTGCCGATCCCGACACGCCCGGCCGGACCGAGCGCCGGGTGCTGTGGTTCGTCGGCCTCACCTTCATCGCGCTGGCCCTCTATGTCCTGGGTCAGGCGGGTTGGACCCTGTGGTCGCGCAACGCCCCGGAGGAAAGCCTGCTGGGAATCGCCCTCGCGACGGCATCCCTTCTCGTCATGCCGCTGGTTTCTCTAGGAAAACTCCGTGCGGCCCGAGAGATCCGCAGCCCGGCCCTCCGGGCGGAGGCCAAGGAGACCCTGGCGTGCTCGTACCTCTCGCTCACGCTCCTGCTCGGGCTGGCGGCGAACGCGGTCGCCGGCTGGTGGTGGGCCGATCCGGTGGCCGCGCTGCTCATGGTCCCTTGGTTGTTGAAGGAGGGCCTCGAGGGCTTGCGGCGCGACATGGATTGACAGGCCGCTCCGAGCTGCACCCCGCGCGCTCCGCCGGTCCCCACCGAACCGCTGGGAATCCACGAGTCCGGACAGCCTTCCAAGAAAAAGTGCCCGCCCTTGACTCTATACCTA
>JBHHZN010000152.1:0-6402 GCA_046758155.1 Acidobacteriota bacterium
GGAAGGGTACCCGACATCCCTGATGGGCGCCATCGCTGTCGTGCGCCAGACATTGCTCGACACTCAGCGATACGCCACGTGGGAGCACCGATACCACGCCGACCCGATCGGGATGCGCCGCCCCGAGGAGATCTCGGCGTTCGCCGCCCTGGAAGGTGCCATGGCAGGTGCCGATCGGTTGATCTTCGACATCGAGGATTCGGCCGATGTCGCGCGGGCCCTGCGCATCGCCGAGGAGTTCTCCATCAACGCGATCGTGATCGGGTCGGGGGCGGAGAACCAGGAACCCGGATCGATCGACGCGCTCAAGAAGGCAGGCTACCCCGTCATCCTTCCTCTCGCCTACCCCGAAAAGCCGAAAGTCGAGGACCCCGACGAAGCGCTCAACGTATCGCTGCATGATCTGCGGCGCTGGCACGCAGCGCCAGCCAACCCGGAGGCGCTCCACGAGGCCGGCATCCCCTTCGCGCTCGGTACGTGCAGGCTCGACGGAGTCGGCGAGTTCATCGGGAATCTACGCAAGGCCATCGACCGCGGACTGCCGGTGGACGTGGCTCTCGCCTCTCTGACCGTTCAACCGGCGAGGATGTTCGGCCTCGATCGCGTGCTGGGAACGATCGCGCCGGGAAAGATCGCCAATCTTGCGGTCTTCGAGGGAGACACGCCCCAACACGGCGTGTTCGCCGAGAAAGCGCGAACCACACGGGTGTTCGTTGACGGCGTCAAGTTCGAGATCGAGCGGAAGAAATCCAAGCGCAATCCCGACGCCAAGGAGGACCCCGCCGGCACCTGGTCGATCACGTTCTCCATCGCCGGCCGGACGATCAGCCGGACGTGGACCATCTCGGGCGAACCCGGCCACTACGAGGGAACGGCCGAGACGCGCGAGGGAACCGTCGACTTCGAATCGATCGTCGTTCTCGGCAACGAGATGACCGTGAAGCTGCCCGGCAGGATGGGATCCCGCAGCCAGGCGATCGTGGTGATTCTCAAGGGGGATTCCCTGGAAGGGGAAGGAGAGTTCCCCGGCGGCATGTCGTTCACGATCAAGGGAAAACGGATCGCGGGCCCGCAAGGAGGTGACCAGTGAGATCGCACGTGCCCTGCAAGCTCGCCATCGCCGTGTTGTGTCTTCTGGCCACGCCCGTCGTCGCCGAGGATGTGATCGTCAAGAACGCCACCATCTGGACGATCTCCGGCAAGGGCATCCTGGCGGGGGCCGATCTCCTGGTACGCGACGGCAAGATCGTGGCGGTGGGACCCGGCCTGAAGGCCTCATCCTCGACCGTCATCATCGATGGCTCGGGCAAGCACGTGACACCCGGCCTGATCGACGCCCACAGCCACACCGGCGTCGATGGGGCCGTCAACGAGGGCGCGAACAACATCACGGCCGAGGTGCGCATCGGGGACGTCCTCGATCCCGACAGCATCGCGATCTACCGCGAACTGGCCGGCGGGCTGACCGTCGCCAACGTCCTGCACGGCTCGGCCGACTCCATCGGCGGGCAGAATCAGGTCATCAAGTTGAAATGGGGCGTCACGGCCGAACAACTGAAGTTCCCCGGGGCACCGCCGGGGATCAAGTTCGCCCTGGGCGAAAACCCGAAACGTTCGAACTTCTCCTTCCTGCGGACCCCCCGCTACCCGAGCACCCGCATGGGAGTGGAGCAATCGATCCGGGAGCGGTTCCTCGCCGCCCGGCGGTACGAGCAGCGCTGGCGCGAGTACGATCGCCTCAGGCCGCGTCAGAAAGCGCACACGGTGCCGCCGCGCAAGGACCTGCAACTGGAGGCGATCGCGCAGATCCTCGACGGCGAGCGTCTCGTTCACAGCCATTGCTATCAGCAGAACGAGATCCTCATGCTCATCCGTCTCGCCGAGCAGTTCGGCTTCCGCATCGCCACCTTCCAGCATGTTCTGGAAGGCTACAAGGTCGCCGACGAGATCGCCCGGCACGGCGCGGGGGCGTCGACCTTCAGCGACTGGTGGGCCTACAAGCTGGAGGCTTACGATGCGATCCCGTACAACGGGGCGCTGATGGCGCAGCGCGGCGTCGTCGTGTCGTTCAACAGCGATTCCAACGAGCTCGCCCGGCATCTCAACACCGAGGCGGCCAAGGCGATGAAGTACGGCGATCTGCCCGCGGAGGAGGCGATCAAGTTCGTCACGATCAACCCGGCTCGCCAGCTGGGGATCGACGATCGCGTGGGATCTCTGGAACCGGGCAAGGATGCCGATTTCGTGGTCTGGAGCGGGAATCCTTTGAGCGTTTACACCATCGCCGAGCAGACCTGGGTGGACGGTGAGAAGCAGTTCGATCGCCGCGAGGACCTCGACCGGCGCAAGGATGTCGAACGTGAACGGGCCGAGTTGATCGAGAAGATCAAAAGCGGCGACAAGAAGCCGGAGATCTCCGAAAAGGAGGAGGAAGAAGCGGACAAGGCGGCGCAAGAAGCTGAAAAAGGCCCCGGGAAGACGGCCGTCCAGAAGAAAGCCCCACACGACGAGGAGGAGCGGCCCGCGGGCCGTCCGATTCCGCCGGCCCGACCGCTCGTCTACACCGACCGCAGCGCCGTCGCGTCTCCCGCCGGCCTGGCGATCACGGGGGCCACGATCCACACGGTCTCCGGCCCGGTCATCGAGGGAGGAACGGTCGTCGTCGAGGCCGGCCGCATCACCGCCGTGGGCCGCCGCGCGCCGATCCCCGAGGGGGCGCGCGTCATCCGGGCGGCCGGCCTGCATCTATACCCGGGCCTGATCGATGCGAGCACCGTCCTGGGGCTGACCGAGATCGGATCGGTGCGAGGCAGCGTCGATACCTCCGAGGTGGGCAAGATCAACTCCAACCTCCGTGTCGAAGCCTCCATCAACCCGGCCTCCGAGCTACTCCCGGTCACACGCGCCAACGGCATCACGCACGTCCTGACGGCGCCGCGTGGCGGCATCATCTCGGGCACCAGCGCGCTCATCCGTCTGGACGGCTGGACATGGGAGGATCTCACGGCAGCGGCTCCCGTCACCATGCACGTCAACTACCCGGCGTACCCCAGGACGGGCGGGAGGTTCTTCTTCGGACCACCGCGCTCGAAGGAGGAGCAGGAAAAGCAGCGCAAAGCGGATCTGGAGCTCCTGAACAAGACGATCGAGGATGCGCGCGCCTACCGGAAGGCCAAGCAAGCCGGCTCGACGCACCTGGAACCTGACACCGCGCTGGAAGCCATGTTGCCCGTGCTCGAGGGAAGGATTCCCGTCATGGTCGACGCCTCCGAGATACGCCAGATCAAGGATGCGATCGCCTGGTCCCGGAAGGAAGGGCTGAGAATGATCCTGGAAAGCTCGGTCGACGTCTGGCGCGTCACCGACCTTCTCGTGGAGAATGACATCCCCGT
Organism: Acidobacteriota bacterium; assembly: GCA_046758155.1. GTDB lineage: Bacteria > Acidobacteriota > Polarisedimenticolia > JACPZX01 > DASXTC01 > JBHHZN01. Next base: position 3,393 of record JBHHZN010000152.1, read on the forward strand.
CATCATCGGTCCCGTGCTGAGCACCAGGTTCCGCGAGGATGAACCGTACGATACGGCGTACACCGTTCCCCTCAAGCTGCACGAGGCGGGGGTCCGGTTCTGTATCGTCAACGGGGGTGGCGGCTTCGGGGCATCCAATACCCGCAACCTGCCTTACCAGGCCGGCATGGCGGCCGCTTTCGGACTGCCGCGTGACATCGCCTTGAAGGCGATCACGCTCTACCCGGCACAGATCCTGGAGGTGGCGGACGATCTCGGCTCCATCGAGGCCGGCAAGAGCGCGAGCTTCATTCTGACCAACGGCGATCCGCTGGAGATTCGGACGAAGGTCCTGCGCGAGTTCATCGACGGGCGCGAGGTCGACCTGTCCAACAAGCACCGTCGGCTCTACGAGAAGTACCGGGCGAGGCCGTCCTCCGGGGCGACGAGGTAGCGAGGAGGCCGGCTCTCAGCCCACGTCGATCAGGACGATACGCTCGCCCCACTGGCGCTTCATGTGCTCGATGAGGGCGCGGTGCCGGCGGATTCCCTCCGCCGGCGCCGCACGGATCTCTTCCACGATGGCGCTCGCCCGGCTGCGGGCCCGCTGCAGGAGCGAAAGATCCCTGACGATGTTGCCGATGCGGATCTCGGGCAGGCCCGATTGGCGCGTGCCGAGGAACTCGCCCGGCCCCCTCAGTTCCAGATCCTTCTCGGCGATGAAGAACCCGTCCGAGGATTCCTCCATCACCTGCAGCCGCCTGGACGCCTCCTCGGAGAGGTTCTCGCCGTGAACCAGGATGCAGTGGGAGGAGTGCGCGCCGCGGCCCACGCGACCCCGGAGCTGATGAAGCTGGCTCAGGCCGAACCGCTCGGCGTGCTCGACGACCATGATCGTGGCGTTGGGCACGTCGATGCCCACCTCGATGATGGTCGTGGCGACCAGCACGTCGACCTCGCCCGCCAGGAATCGTCTCATCACGTCATCCCGCTCCTGGGGTTTCAAGCGCCCGTGAACCAACCCCGTCCGCAGATCCCGAAAAACACCCCGTGACAGCTCCTCCGCCACGCGCACGGCGGCCCGCAGATCCGATCTCTCGGAATCCTCCACCAGCGGCAGCACGATGTAAGCCTGTCTGCCCCGCGCCACCTCGGCGAGGACGAAGTCGTAGATCCGCGCCCGGGAATCCTCGCCGCGCAGATAGGTCTTGATCTCTCGCCGCCCGGGCGGCAACTCGTCGATGACCGACAGGTCGAGATCACCGTAGATGGTCAGTGCCAGCGAACGAGGGATCGGGGTAGCCGTCATGACCAGCACGTCGGGGCCTGCCCCCGACTGCGCTTTGTCGCGCAGGGCGGCGCGCTGCACGACGCCGAAACGGTGTTGCTCGTCGATCACGACCAGCCCGAGATCCCTGAAAACGACTCCCCCCTGGATGAGAGCATGCGTCCCGATCAGGATATGGACGTAGCCGCCATCGACTCCTCTCAGGACCGGACGTCGCTCGGCCGGGGTCATCGCGCCCGTCAGCAGATGGACGCGGTACGATGTCTTCTCAAGGAGCCGGCTGATGCCTCGGAAATGCTGTTCCGCGAGAACCTCCGTCGGGGCCATCAACGCCGCCTGGAGGCCGTTCTCGACGGCGAGCAGCATGGCGAGAAGCGCGACGATCGTTTTGCCCGATCCCACATCGCCCTGGAGCAGCCGGTTCATCGGTCGCGGGCCCGTCAGGTCATCCACGATCTGGCTGAAGGCCCGCCTCTGGGCCGCGGTGAGCCTGAACGGGAGAACACCGCGCAGCTTTTTCCGGATGGCCGGGCTGGTCGTGTACGGCTCACGCTTCTGGCGTTCCTGTCTCAACCGGCGCAGGCCGAGACCCAGCTGGAGCAGGAAGAATTCCTCGAATATCAGGCGCCGGTGCCCCGGCGATGCCGCCGTCTGGTACTCCTCCAGGTTGGATCCCTCCGGGGGGAAGTGCACGGCGCGCAGCGCTTCGGCCCGGGGGATGAGGCCCTCGGAGTCTCTGATGTCGGCTGGAACCGGGTCGGGGACGGTCTCCGGCAGGGCCGTGAGGATATTGTGGATGATGACCCGGATCATGCGCGTCGACAGGTCGGCGAGGCGTTGATAGATCGGCACGATGCGGCCCGTGTGGATCCCCTCGCTGCCGTCGGCCGTGAGGAGCTCGTACTGCGGGTTTTCCAGTTGCAGTGCGTGTCCACGGTAGCGGCTCAGCCTCGTCTCGCCGTGCAGGACGACATGGCGCCCCGCCTTGAGGATATCGCGCAGGTAAGGCTGGTTGAACCAGATCGCCGAGACGGCGGCCGTCTCGTCTGCGACCACGATCTCGAAAATGGTGAAGCCTCTCTTGCGGGTGCGCCTGAGAACCGCCGAGGCGATGGTGCCCGAAAGGGTGACCCGCTGACAGGGAGCCAGCGACACGACGGGTGTGAAATGACCGCGGTCTTCGTACCGAAACGGCAGGTGGAAGAGGAGATCCTCGACTCGCTCGTACCCCTTTGCGGAGAGTTTCTCCGCCTTGCGCGGACCCACCCCTTTCACGTATTGCAGCGGAGTATCGAGTGTCAGCGGCGGCACGGCTCTCCTTTCCGCGCGGGGAGCCGAGCCTATCGGCGCGCGCCGGCGACGCTCGCCTCGCGCCCCGGGCTCCCCACCGCCCGGCCGGGCCGCGGCAGGCCGGCGGCCGTGCTCAGCTTGCACGCACCGTCACGGCCGGGAGGCGGCCCTCGCCTGATCGAGCGCCTTGCGGCGGGCGGGCGCGAATTCATCCCCTTCATTCCACGACGGCATGCCGTCGGCCATCGCGACGCGATAGGCCAGGTAGAAGACGATCTTCCCGGTTTGCTCGGCCCCCTCGAGATTCCAGTCCGGCCGGTACTCGTCCGAGGGACGATGATACCGGGTGTCCCGGTATTCCTGCCATTGCTTCTCCCCCCAGGCGATATCGTGTCCTTTGAAATGCCGTCCGTGCCGCACGGACACCGCCGGCACGCCGATCTTGGCGAAGTT
>JBHHZN010000153.1:0-6398 GCA_046758155.1 Acidobacteriota bacterium
GAGGCGCTCATCCGCCCCCTGGCGGGACCACATGGCGGGAGGAACCGCCTCGGACTCCAGCCCCCCGGACGACAGGGAAACGTTCATCCTCTTGTGCTCGCGGCGGTAATGGTCGATGGCGAGATTCACGACGATCCTGTGAAACCAGGGGTCGAACCGGGACGCTTCATCGAACGAGTCGAACAGCGACCAGACCCGGATGAAAGCCTGCTGCACGATGTCCTTGGCATCATCCTCATCCCCGACGATGTTGAAAGCGATCCGCAACGCCTTGTCGCGCTTGCGCAGGACCAGCGATTCGAAGGCTCGCTGGTCGCCACGCCGGCACCTGGCGATCAGGTCGCGCTCATCGGTCATGCGTGACCCGACCTCCGCCGCCCCTCGGCGTCCCGGCCCCCGGCGGGACCGGATGCATCACGGTGTATTCCCTGTACGAACAGACGGCCCCGGGCGTCTAGCGGCCCGAGGCGCCCGTTCGCGGGGCTCTTGATAAGATGCTTTGAATCAGTCACTTGAGGAGAACCCTTCATCCGGCGGGCCGTACGTCCCCATCACCGGCGGAAATGGTCGAAACCCCGCGGGCGCAGCGGTTGCCGGCGACCCCTCGCGTCGATGAGAAAGAGGCCTTGCCGGCGGCCGACACACCGTCCTATCAACAGGGCATCCAGTCCCGCCAGCCGCCGCTCCCGCTCCGGCGGCACCGTGAACAGGAGCTCGTAATCCTCCCCGCCGTCCAGGGCGAGCCGGGAGGGTTCGGTTCCCAGCTCCTCGCAGCCACGGGCCTCATCGGCGATCGGCAGGGCCGGCCGGATCAGCCGGACACCGACACGTGATGCGGCGGCGAGCCGGGCCAGGTCGATCGACAGCCCATCGGACAGATCGATCGCGGCCGAAGCGATGCGCCGCAGGCGCCGGCCGAGCTCGAGCCGAGGAGCGGGATCCATGTGTCGCTTCAGGGCGGCCAAGGCCAGCCTTCGCAGGCGGTGCCCGCCCCGGCGCGCCCGGTGAGCGGGGGCGGGAGGGGACACTCCGACCGCCTGGTGGCCCTTCAGACGGAGGCACCAGCCTGCATCCAGGAACAGCCGGCCGGCCGCCGATCCGCCCAGGGGCCCGCTCACGTAGACGCCGTCTCCGCTGCGGGCTCCGGATCGCTTCAGGAGGCCCGCACCGCGCGGGGGGCCCGTCCGGCCGAATACGGTGATCGAAATGACCAGGGGCCCCGGCGACCGGGACAGATCCCCGCCGACGAGGACCAGGCCATGCTCGCGCGACGCCGACGCGAGCCCCTCGATCAGATCGCCGACATAGCGCCGCCGGGTGCCGGCCGGCAGGGCGAGCGTCATGAGGAAGCCCGTCGGATGGCCACCCATGGCCGCCACGTCGCTGAGGTTGACCGCGATCGCCTTGCGCCCGACGAAATACGCCGGTTCCTCCCGGCGGAAATGCTCCTGTTCGATCAGGCAGTCGGTGGTGACGAGGATCTCGCGGCCGCCGGGCAGAAGGACCGCGCAATCATCCCCCATCCCGCGCGGCGGGGGCGGCGAGAGTTCACGAAAACGCCTCCGGATCGTGTCGAGGAGCTCGCCTTCGCCTCGGTGCAGAGAGTTCACACGGCGGAGCGTATCACGATCATTCGGAAGCGTGGATCACGGCGACCCGGGTCGAGCTCTTGCCGCCATCGCGCCGGCGCTTGGCCGCGCCGGAAGGTCCGGGCTCGAGGAAGGCCAGGTCGAAGACCTCCTCGACCTCCTCCACGAAATGGAACTTGATCCGCTTGCGCAGGGAGGCGGGGATCTCCTCCAGGTTCCGCCGGCACGGACCCGGTAGGATCACTGCCTGGAGGCCGGCCCTTCGCGCGGCGAGGATCTTCTCCTTGAGGCCGCCCACCGGCAGCACCTGGCCGCGCAGCGTGATCTCCCCCGTCATGGCGACGTCCCGGCGGACGGGCCGTGAGGAGATGGCCGAGATCAGCGCCACGGCCATCGTGATCCCCGCCGAGGGGCCGTCCTTCGGGATGGCGCCTTCCGGCACGTGCACGTGGATATCGTGGGTGGCGAAGAACCCGTCCGCGATGCCGAGCGCCTCGGCGCGGGCGCGGGCGTACGACAGGGCGGCGGTCGCGGATTCCTTCATCACATCGCCCAGTTGCCCGGTCAGCGTCAACACGCCCTTGCCTTTCATGGTGGTCGCCTCGACGAAGAGGATGTCACCGCCGCTCGCCGTCCACGCCAGGCCGGTGGCCACCCCGACACGGTCGACCTTGAGCGATTCCTCCGGCAGGATCCGGGGGGCCCCGAGGTACTTGTCCACGTTTTTCGCGGTGATGCGGGCCGTGTCGGGCAGATCATCCTCCGCCACCTTGCGGGCGACCTTCCGGCAGATGGACGCCAGCTCCCGCTCGAGGTTGCGCAGGCCGGCCTCGCGCGTGTACCGGGAGATCACGCGCGAGATGCCCTGATCGCTGAACTCTATCTGCGCGGGCTTCAGGCCGTTCTCGCGGATCTGCTTCGGTATGATGTGACGCTTGGCGATGGAGACCTTCTCCTCTTCCGTGTAGCCGCTCAGGCGGATGACCTCCATCCGGTCCAGGAACGCCGCCTGGATCGGCTCGAGCTGGTTGGCAGTCGCGATGAACAGGACGTGCGACAGATCGTAGGGAACACCGAGGTAATGGTCGCGGAAGGTGTTGTTCTGCTCCGGGTCGAGCACCTCCAGCAGCGCCGACGAGGGGTCCCCCCTGTAATCCGCCCCGAGCTTGTCAACCTCGTCGAGCATGAACACCGGGTTGATCGACTCGGCCTGGTGCATCCCCTGGATGATGCGGCCCGGGAGCGCCCCGACGTACGTCCGCCGGTGGTCGCGGATCTCGGCCTCGTCGCGCACGCCGCCGAGCGAGATTCGCACGAACTCGCGCCCCATCGCGCGGGCGATCGACCGCCCCAGCGAGGTCTTGCCGACCCCCGGCGGCCCGACGAAGCAGAGGATCGGGCCTTTCATGTCCTTGTTCAGCTTGCGCACCGACAGGTACTCGAGGATCCGCTCCTTGACTTTCTCCAGGCCGAAGTGATCCTCATCCAGGATCGCGGCCGCCCCGGCGATGTCCAGATTGTCGTGGGTCTGCACGCTCCAGGGGGTCTCGACCATCCAGTCCAGGTAGTTGCGGACGGTGGCGGTCTCCGCCCCGTCCGGTTGCATCCGCTCCAGCCGGCCGAGCTGTCGCTCGACCTCCTCGAGCACCTTCTCGGGCATGCCAGCCTTGGCGATCTTTTCCCGGTAGAGCGCGACCTCCTCGGCCAGCTCGTTGCCCTCGCCCAGCTCGCTCTGGATGGCCTTCATCTGCTGGCGCAGGAAGAACTCCCGCTGCGAACGGTCGATCTCCTCCCGGGCATGTGTGTTGATCTCCTGCTGCATCGTCAGCAGGTGGATCTCCTTGTTGAGGAGCTCGTGGACCCTCGCGAGGCGTTCCACCGGGTCGATGATCTCCAGCACGCCCTGGGCGTCGTCGATCTCCATCTCGAGGTTGGACGCCGCCAGATCCGCGAGCCTGCCGGGCGACTCCAGGTTGGAGGCGACCACCATGACCTCCGAGGAGATCGTCTTCCCGAGGGAAACGCTCCGCTCCATCGTCTTCTTCACCGCCCGCATGAGCGCTTCCTGCTCCAGGTCCGGATCGACATCCCTCTCGACGATCTTCTCGATGCCGGCCTCGTGGAAGGTGCCGCTGAAGTTGAGATCCTTGATGCGGGCCCGCGCCACGCCCTGCACGAGGACACGGATACGGCTGTCGGGCAGCTTGAGCATCCTCATGATGACCGCCACGGTGCCGACCGAGTAGAGATCCTCGGCGCCGGGCTCCTCGACCTTCTTGTCCCGCTGCGCGCAAAGCAGGATCATCCGGTTGCCGGCGAGAGAATGATCCACCGCCGCGATCGAGCGTTCCCGGCTGACGGACAAAGGCACGATGATGAACGGGTAGACGACCAGATCCCTCAAGGGCAGGACCGGCAGCCGGTCGGGAACGACCAGTTGACCTTGCAGGCTGGCCTCGCCGGTCATGACGATGCGTCCTCCGTCACCTTCACGGGGATCACGACCTCCTCGCCGCGCCGGTTCGGCACCTTCGGAAAGCACACTTCGAGAACTCCGTCGTGCAGGTGGGCCGTGGCGCCCCTCGAGTTGATGGGCAGGCCCAGGGGGATGACCCGCCGGAACTTCCCGTAGGTCCGCTCCATGCAATGGAACTTGACGTTTTCCGGGGGCCGGTTCCGGGCGCGTTCCCCCGAGATGACGAGCGCCCCGCTGACGGCGGTCACCTTCAGCGAGCCGGATGGAACGCCCGGAACCTCCGCCCTGAGGATGAGGCCCCGCTCGTCCTCGCAGACGTCAACGCTGGGTATCCACGCGTCGACGCCCCCCTCGGAGCTCTCGTCACGCAGCTCGAGGAGCACGTTGAACAGCTTGTTCATCTCGCTCTGAATACGAGCGATCTCAAGGTAGGGGCCGAAATTCTGGTCCATGCGATCTCCCGGTCATCCGCGATACAGGGCTGAATATGATGAGTTCGGCGCGGCCTTGCAACCCGGGTTCATGGATCCCGGGTCTCCTCGGCGTGCCTCTGGTCGAGCAGTCCCTTGAGCTCCTCGAGGAAATCGGCCGGCTCCTCGAAGCGCCTGTAGACCGAGGCGAACCGGACATAGGCCACTTTGTCGAGTTCCCTCAGCTTCACCATGACGTGCGCTCCGACCTTGTCGGTGGAGAGTTCCTTGTCGGGCGAGTTCTGCAGCATCGCCTCGACCTCGTCGGCGATCGCCTCGAGCGACTTGAGCGGCACGGAGCGCTTCTGACACGCCTTGAGAAGCCCCGCCATGAGCTTCTGGGAATTGAACGCTTCGCGCCGGCCGTCCCTCTTGATCAGGCGGTAGGTGATCTCGTCGATCCGCTCGTACGATGTGAACCGCCTCCTGCAACCCATGCACTCGCGACGGCGCCGGATCACGTGGCCGTTCTTGCCCTCGCGTGAATCGACGACCCTGTCCTCGACATGACCGCAGAAGGGACATTTCATCGCCCGGCTCCCGCAACGGACGAGGAGACGGGCGCTTCGGTTTCGACCTGCGTGAGTCCGCGGAAACTCAGACCGTCTTTCCAGAGCAGGACGATGCCCGCCAGGATGACCGGCCCGATCGCGAAGACGTGTGTGACCAGGATCGCGGCAGCCGCTCGGTTGGACTCCACCGCGAAGACCTCCACGAGGCCGAGCTTGCCGAGGTACTCGAACGAACCGACGGCCCCCGGCGTCGGCACGGCAACGCCGAACGTCAGCAGCGCCAGCATCAGGAGCGAGTCGGCGTAACCGATCCCCAGATCGAAGGCCTCGAGCGACGCCCAGATCGAACCGGCGATCGACAGCCAGATGGCGAGCGAATAGGCCCACGCCAGGCTGAAGATCCTGCCTCCCCTCACCGCGTCGAATCCCCCGAGGAAACTGTGCAGGAGCCGCGGCAGCAGGGCGCCCAGCACTTTGCTGCGATCGAGGGACTCGAACAGCCGCTGCCGGTAATGGATCATGACATACAGGAGGGGAAAACACGCCAGGGTCCCCAGCCCGAAAACCAGGCCGGCGCCCCGGATCCACGCCAGGTCGAGCCCTCCTGTCGACGCCGTGGCCGGGTCGAACCGGAAGACCATGTAGAACCCGAGAAGCGACGCGACGGTGAAGAAGTCCATGAGGCGCTCGAGCAGGCAGGTGGCCATGGTACCGGTCTTGCTGATCCCCTCGCGCTGGCCCAGCATGAGGGGCCGCACGACCTCACCGACCCGGAACAGCGCGAAACTGAGCAAGTAGCCGATCGCTGTCGTGGAGAAAAGGTTGTAAAAGCGCGGATGCTTCTTGATGGGCGTCAGGAGAACACCCCAGCGCAGCGACCGCAGGGTCAGGTGCAGCCCCTGCATGATGACCGCCACAAAGAGCCACTCCGGCCGGGCTTGCCGCACGTGGGCGAGGATCTCGCTCAGATCGAGGCGGCGAAAAAACAAGTAGAGAAAGACGACTGCCAGGCCAAAGCTGGCGACGAGCCGCAGGCTACGTTTCATCATCTTGCGAGTACGGCACGCATGGCTTCCCGTTGGTCAGCGCGCTGGAGGAATCGTTCGGCCTGTAAACTACTACAGGCTTCGAGAAGCGGTCAACGAATCCCCTCCCGTCGGGCCGGCAGGCCCGGCGTGACCCGCACGCTGCGGTGACGCTTGAGCATCACCATGCCCGCCGACATGCCCCGCCCCTTGCGCACGTGCCGTCTCCAGGCGACGTGGACATCGATCTGTTTTTCCTCTCTGCCCTTGCTGAAATGCGCCGCGATCGCCGCCGCCTGACGGATGGTGGGATCGGGAATGACGGG
>JBHHZN010000154.1:0-6384 GCA_046758155.1 Acidobacteriota bacterium
CGTGGTGTTCTCCTTGTCGATCGTCACCTTCTTGGCCCGGCCGAGATCCTCGGCGCGGATGTTCTCCAGCTTGATGCCGAGGTCCTCGGTGATGCACTTGCCGCCGGTGAGGGTGGCGATATCCTCGAGCATCGCCTTGCGCCGGTCGCCGAAGCCGGGGGCCTTGACGGCCGCGGCGTGCAGCGTCCCGCGCAGCTTGTTCACCACGAGAGTCGCCAGGGCCTCGCCTTCGATGTCCTCGGCGATGATCAGGAACGGCTTGCCCAGCTTGGCCACCTGCTCCAGGATCGGCAGCAGATCCTTCATGCTGCCGATCTTCTTCTCATGGATCAGGATGTAGGGGTCCTCGAGGGTGCATTCCATCCGCTCGGGATCGGTGACGAAGTACGGCGAGAGATAACCGCGGTCGAACTGCATTCCTTCGACGACCTCCAGGGAGGTCTCCATGCTGCGCGCTTCTTCGACCGTGATCACGCCGTCCTTGCCGACCTTCTCCATCGCCTGCGCGATGATCTCGCCGATGGTGGTATCGTTGTTTGCCGAGATCGTGCCGACCTGGGCGATGGCCTTGCCGGCAACCGGTTTGGAGAACTTCTTGATCTCGGTGACAACGGTCTCGACGGCCATCTCGATGCCCTTCTTCAGGTCCATCGGGTTGGCTCCGGCCGTGACGCTCTTGTTCCCCTCGCGGATGATCGCCTGGGCCAGGACCGTGGCGGTCGTCGTGCCGTCGCCGGCCACGTCGGAGGTCTTGCTCGCGACCTCGCGCACGACCTGGGCCCCGATGTTCTCCTTCGGATCGGACAGCTCGATCTCCTTGGCGACCGTGACGCCGTCCTTCGTGCTGGACGGCGAACCGAATTTCTTCTCGATGAGGACGTTGCGGCCTTTGGGCCCGAGGGTCACCTTGACGGCGTCGGCCAGCTTGTTGACCCCTTTGAGGATCGCCTGGCGGCATTCGTCCGAGTAAATAATGTCCTTGGCAGCCATTTCGGATGCAGCCTCCTTTGCTTTCTTGTTGGATGGGTGGTGAGTGACCTACTGGATGATGCCGAGGATCTCGTCCTCTCGCAGGATCACGTGCTCCTTGTCGTCGATCTTGATCTCGGTGCCGGCGTACTTGCCGAACAGGATGCGATCGCCGGTCTTGACCTCCATCGGGATCCTCTTGCCGTCATCATCGAGGCGGCCGGCGCCCACGGCGATCACCTTTCCCTCCATCGGCTTCTCCTTGGCGGTGTCGGGAATGATGATTCCCCCCTTCACCTTCTGCTCCGCCTCGACGCGCTTGATGAGCACACGGTCGAACAAAGGCTTCACTTTCATACGACTTGTCCTCCTCATAAGTATTTGATTTTTTGTGGATTTACGGGATCTTGTTGGCACTCGACCCCCATGAGTGCCAATTTTATGCGGCGCCCGGCTCGCTGTCAAGCGCGGACTGTGTCAGGATTGTAGTGCTTGGAGCGTTTGCTCCCCATGCAACGGAAGGTACCTTTCAAGTTCAATAATAACAGAAGCTTACAAAACATCTCCCGGTTGCCTCTCCCCGCCGGGCTCCGTATATTCTCACGTACCGGTGGTGGCCTGGGTGCTACGACGGCCCGGGGGCAGTGGCCCGCGCCGGGCCCCCTGTAGCCCGGCGTCCGAGTGGGAAGGAGTTCCACGTGATGGACGATATCGGCTTCCCGGCACGCGACGAGCTCGCGATACGGATCAAGGAGATCGCACGACGGTTCCAACGATCCGACCAGGGGGTTCTCGACGATCTCGAGCTGGAGCACCTGGTGGCGGTTGCGAGCAATCACTCGCTTCTCCTGGCGGATGCCTTCGATGAGGAGCGCATCGATCGTCTGATCGGATCGCCCGGACTCGCCGGGCACAGGCTGCTCGACGCTCTGATCGAGCAGGATGATCCGTCAGAGGGGACGATCCACCAGGCACAGCGGATCCCGGACGATATCAGGATTTTGGGCGACAAGTGCCTTTACGACGTCGGTCTGTTCGGACGGGAAGCGCACCGAGGGCATGATCTGGTGGAGCTGGGCAGGCGGTCCTACCACCTGGCTTCGGAATTGCTCGCGCTGCTGTCGGATGACCGCAGGCTGCAGGAGTATTTCCGGCAGAATCGTCTCTTGAATCTGCCCATCGAGGAGGAGATCGTTTTTCTCCGACAGTGCGCGGAGAGGTTCACCGTGCACGCCAAGCTCCTCAGGGATCTGGGGCTCTTCGACAGGGATGCCCGCCTGCCGATCCGGTCGGTGCCGGAGATCCGCGACGAGGACACCACCCCCCCGACCCGAGCCCCCAAGAGGGCCACCGATTTCTCGAAACCCAGCCCGGTCGATCCCGGGGCGCCCGTCACCGACGTGTCCGGGCTCGAGCCGTTCCACAATCGCCGGCTTTCCGATCGTGGCGCGTTCGCCGGCGGCGTGATGGAGGAGCGGCCGGAGTTCCTGCCCGATCAGCTCTTCCCCCCGGCGTGGGTCACGGACATGAACCGCTTGCCGCGCAAAGATCTCCTGTCGCTGTACGAGAGGATGCTGCTTTTCAGCTGCCTCGACATCGAAGATCTACGAAGAGACCTCAAGCGCGCCGTCATCGATCAGGACGGTGCGGTCGATTCGCTGTGCGACGAGCTGTCCCTGTATGGCGGCGGCACGCAGAGCCTGAGGCGGCCCGCCTCCTACTTCTTCGTCGGCCCGACGGGCGTGGGGAAGAACCACCTGATGGAATCGCTCGTACAGGCCCTGGAGAAGCGCTGGGATCTGAAGATCCCCGTCCTGCAACTGGAAGGCCCGCAGTACACTTACCCTTCAGACATCAACGAGCTCAAGGGGGCGGCCCGCGGTTTCATCCGCAGTGACGAGGAGGGGATCCTGACCGAGTTCTACGGGCGGTCCTCGCAGTCGCCCTTCTCGGTCATCCTGATCGACGAGGTGGAAAAATCCCATCCCCAGCTCAGGAAGTTCTTCCTGTCCCTGATGGACCGCGGCACCACCATGGACAACCGTGGCCAGCAACTGAACTTCGTCAATTCGATGATCGTCTACACGTCCAACATCGGTTACAGCCGGTTGCAGAACAGCGCCAATCTCATCGGCTTCAACGAGGAGGTGGACCAGCAGCAGTTCCAGACCCAGGAGGTGATGCGGGACCTCAAGCGGATCCTTTCGCCGGAGTTCGTCAACCGCCTCACGGTGATCCGGTTCGGGCAGCTGTCGCGCACCAGCATCGAGGCGATCTTCGAGCTGGAGTTCGACAAGATCGCCTGCCGGTACATGTCGATGCATGGTCTGGAGCTGACGGTCACCCCGCGGGCCCGCCTGAGGCTCCTCGAGAAAGGCTACACGCCCGCGTTCGGCGCCCGGCCGATGGCCCGGCTCCTGAATCTCGTGTGCAACATCGAGGTGAGCAAGAAGCTGCGCCGTGACGAGACACGATCCACCCTGGCGGACCGGGTGCTGCGGGACTACATTCGTGACGTGAAGGAAGGCAAACGCGCCTACGATCCGGTCTCCATGCAGCGCCGGGTGATGAACAAGGCCAGGATCCAGGTGCCGTACAGGGGGATCGCGATCGACTACGACGGCGGCCGGTTCCTCTATCTCCCCCAAGGTGAGGAGCGTGGCTCGCACTAGCGATTCCCTGCTGGAAGCCCTCCAACGGATCATCGAGAAGACGTACGACCTCGAGACGGGCGTGCGCGACATCGGTCGGTTCGTGATCGGCGACGAGGGGTACCGGGCCATCTACGGGCGCCTCGATGCCGCGGGCGTCATCCTGGACAAGGTCGGCGCCGGAACGGCCGGCGCCGGGGCGAAGACGCTCTTGAGAAGGGACGGCCGGGATCTGGCCGTTTCCATCTACTACCCGGACAGCCTCGTGCGGTGCCTCGAGCGAAACGATCCGACCCGAAGGCTCGACGAGTCCAACGTCGATGCGTTCAACCAGCTTGTCGAGGAACTGGATCATTTCCTGGTCATCGCCGAACGCTTCCTCTGCGGGGCCGCGATGTCGTTGCTGGATCTCGAGCTTCACGCCAACGTCACCAAGTACCTCATGCTCAAGATGTTCCTCGGCAAGATGTGCCGCGCGACGCGACTGCCGGCCGGCGACACGGCCTGGATCCATTTCCAGGTTTTCGGCAAGGGAGAGTTCGCCGACCCCGACCCGGAGGTGCGTTCACGCTACCAGCAGGCAAGGCGGCTCGGCGCGCGCTACGTGCGCGCCATCGACGCCTTGCGGCCGGCCGAACGGATCGCCGAGCTGCGGCGTTTCCACAGGCTGGCGCCCCGGGCCAAGATCGCGCACATGAACGGGGCCGACTAGAACCACCCGGCGGTGGTATCATCCGGCAAACCAACATGTCCCCTTCAGGGGGGAATCATCGGGGAGGGTGTGCCGTGTCGCGTTGCCGGTGGTTCGTCGGTGTGTTCATCGTCTCCTGCGGTCTGGTCGTTCCGGCTGTCTCGGGCGGCGACGATCTGGAATCGTCCGCGGCGCGCCTGGCCAAGGTGGGGGCGTGCTGGTCGCCTTCCTTCTCGCCCGACGGCAGGCAACTGAGCTTCGTGTCGAACCTCACCGGCGTGCCGCAGGTCTGGACCGTCTCGGTGGAAGGCGGCTGGCCGCGACGGGTGACGGCGCTCGATGACGCGGTCGGGGGCGTCACCTGGTCGCCCGCGGGGAAGTGGCTGGCGTTTTCCCTGGCGCCGGGCGGCGGGATGAACCAGCAGGTCTACCTGATCCATCCGGACGGGACGAAACTCCGCCGCTTGACCGATGGGGGCAGGGAGAACAACTGGCTGGGCGAGTGGAACCATGAAGGAACGAGCCTGACCATCTCCTCGAACCGGGCGGGCCCACGGTCGATGGACGCCTACATCTACGACATGAGGGACCGCGACCTGGACTTGAAGGTGAAGAACCCTGGGATCGGCTCGCTGACCGAGATCAGCCGCGATGGGAGGCGCGCCGTCGTCTGGCGCATGAAGAGCCGCAGCGATACCAACCTGTATCTGGTCGATCTCGACAGCGGAGAAGAGAAGCTGCTGACGCCGCATGACCCGCCGGGCAACTTCTCCGGAGGGCGGTTCTCCCCCGATGGCGACATCGTCTATCTGTCCTCGGACGAGGGGCACGATCACATCGGCTTCGCCCGCGTGCGCATCGGCGCCGATGGGTCGCCGGGGCCCGTCGAGACGATCGCCACGCACGAGGAGGCCGAGCTGCAGGAGTTCGCCATCTCCCCGGACGGCCGCACGGCCGCGCTGGCATGGAACGACGCGGGCCGCAGCCTGCTGGAGTTTCAGGATCTCGAGACGCTGAAGATCCAGGCCGGGCCGACCCTGCCGGCCGAGATCGCCACGGACCTCACCTTCTCGCGAGACGGTGCCAGCCTGGCGATGTCGATTTCCGGGGCGGCGGCTCCTCCGGACATCTGGGTCCTGCAGCGGGCCACCGGGCTGCTGCGGCAGGTCACCTTCAGCCCGCACCCCGGAGTGGATCTCGATCGGCTGGTGCGGCCGCAGCTCGTGCGCTTCAAGGCGCACGACGGCTTGCGGCTTTCCGGGTGGCTGTACCTGCCGCGCCGGGCGGGCGGTCCGGGCCCCCTCGTGTTGAGTTTCCACGGAGGCCCCGAGGGGCAGGAGCGTCCTCGCTTCCGCGGCGACTACCAGGCGTTGCTGGCGCGCGGGATCGCGGTGTTCGCGCCCAACGTGCGCGGGTCGTCGGGGTTCGGCAAGCGGTTCGTGAACCTGGACAACGGCGCGCTGCGCTTCGAGGCCGTCAAGGACATCAGGGACTGCATCGACTACGTCGTCTCGGCCGGCATCGCCGATCCCGACCGGATCGGGATCATGGGAGGATCCTACGGCGGCTACATGACCATGGCCGGCCTGACGGAGTATCCGGGGCTGTTCGCGGCCGGGGCCGACCTGTTCGGGGTGGTCAACTTCGAGACGTTCTTCGAGCAGACCGAGCCCTGGATGGCGGCCATCTCGACCATCGAGTACGGCGACCCCGCGACGCAGAAGGACCTTCTGCGTCGTCTCTCGCCGATCCACAAGATCGACAGGGTCAAGGCGCCCACCCTCATCCTGCATGGTGCCAACGACACCAACGTCCCGGTCGTCGAGGCCGAGCAGGTGGCCAAGAGTCTCGAGCAGAACGACGTTCCCGTCGAGTACATCCTGTTTCCCGACGAGGGCCACGGTTTCCGCAAGGAGGCCAACCGCATCCGCACGACCGTCGCCCTGGTGAAATGGTTCGAGAAGTACCTGTGAGCGCTGGGTGCGAGCCGGCTCCACCCGCCGGGGAGTCATGAGACTCGCCTCTCGTTGCGGTAGCGGGCGCCGATGCCGTCGCGCCCGAGCCGCCAGATGA
>JBHHZN010000155.1:0-6366 GCA_046758155.1 Acidobacteriota bacterium
TGAACAACCACCAGGTGGGCCGCAGCCAGTATCGTGATCAGATCCTGGTATCCCTCCAACAGATCGAGGACGCTTACTGGGAGCTCGTCTTCGCTCGCCAGGATCTCGAGGTGAAGAAGGAATCGCTGCGACTGGCCGATCAATTGCTCAAGCTGAACCGGATCAAGGTGGAGGTCGGGACGCTTCCCCCGATCGAGATCACCCAGGCGGAGGCGGAGGTCGCCGCCCGCGAGCAGGGCGTGATCGTCGCGGAAAACGCCGTGGCCGACGCGGAGGACGTCCTGCGCCGGACCCTGAACATGCCGAAAGGGACCGACGCGTGGCTGCGTCCCATCAAGACGATGGACGAGCCGACGTTCTACGAGTGGCCGATCGACCTGGACAAGGAACTGCGAGAGGCGTTCGATCACCGGCCCGACCTGGAGCAGGCCCGCCTCGATATCCTGAACGCGGATACGCAACTGGCCTTCGACAGGAACCAGTTGAAGTGGGATCTGAACTTCAGGGCCGCCTACACCGCGCGGGGGCTGTCGGGCGATTCGGACGGCATCACCAGGCAGCTCGCCACGGCCTTCGACGATGCCGGTATCGACGGCGTGCCCGGAACCGGTGATACGGGCGAGGGGGACGGGCTCTTCGAGCCGGCGCAGCCGCCCGGGCCCACGACGCCCGGCGGACCGGGCGAGAACCTGACATTGACGCCGTTTCAGCTCACGGGTCCAAGCAATCAGGACATCGACGACGCCCTCAGGCTCGTCCGGGACAGGGATTTCGAGTCATGGAGCGTTTCCTTGTCACTGAACGTCCCGATCGGCAACCGGGCCGCGCAGTCCAGCTTCGTCGGGTCGCGGCTCGAGAAGGCGCAGGCGGATGCCCGCCTGGAAAGGGCCAAGCTGAACGCGGAGGTCGAGGTCCGCACCGCGGCCCGCGCCATCCTGACGGACAAGAAGAGAATCGAGGCCGCCGAAAAAAACGTGGAGCTGCAGCGTAAGAAGGTTGAGGCGGAGCAGAAAAAGTTCGAAAATGGGATGTCAACGTCGTTCCAGGTGCTTGATTTCCAGGAGGATCTCACGACGGCGCTCGGCGACAAGAATCGCGCCCTGGTCGACTATCGCAAGTCGATCAGCACGCTGGAAAAGGCAAAGGGAACCCTTGACAAGTACCTGCATGTCAAGATCCAGTAGGCGGAGAGGAAGCGCGCAACGCGCATGGTGAAACGGCCCGGGGGCGGTTGTGTGGAAAACAGCACAAGGGGGAGCCGATGAGCGAACAGGTCCACGAGATACGGGCGGGGGAGAACCCTCTAACGAGAATGCTGGGTGTCTTGACCGCCCCGGGATCGACCTTCCAGCATCTGGCCGAGCGACCGGTGTGGCTGGCGCCTTTGGTCACCTACTTCGTCGTCTTGTCGATCGCCTTCGGCGTCTACTCGATGCGCGCCGACTGGGAAGCGATCATCACGAACCAGGTCGAGAGTTCAGCGCTCATTCGATTCGCGCCGGAGGAGCAGCAGGACGTGATCGTCAAGCAGGCGACGAAGGCCGTCCACGACCTCTCGCCATGGGAGTTCACGCTATCAAAGTTGGTGCAGCAGATCCTGCCCACCCAGGTCGTCTTCTTTCACCTGATGGCGCTCGTGTACGCGACGCTGTTCGTGATGATGGGAGCGTTCCCGGAGCTCAAGCTCGGGCGCATGTGGCTGAACTTCCTGCTGTGCCTGCTGCTCGCCGTGGGTTACGTGCTCGTTTCCCTCGTCGGTGGCATCGCATTTCGTTCCTCGCCGCAGAGCGCCCTGGTCCTGGGGATTCCGAGCGTCCTGGCGCTGGTCGGAGGATGGCTCTGGTTGCTCGGTCGCTTCGTTCGACAGGATGAATCGTTTCGCAAGGTCCTGTCGGTCTGCACCCATTCCGGCATGGTGTTCGCCGTCGGGGCGGTGGCCTTTTTGGCCGTCTCGCTGGCGACGCCACAGCCGATCGAGACGCCGCCGAACGAGATCGTGAAATCCAGCGTCGGTGCGCTGATCACCACGGAGAACTCGGCCGTCAAGAGTCTTCTGGGCTCGCTCGATGTCTTCTCGCTGTGGGTGCTGGCGGTTCTGACCATCGGGTTCCGGACGGTCACGAAGGTCTCGTCCGGCATCGCGGCCTCGCTGACGATCCTCCCGTGGGCGGCCATCGTGATGGTCAAGATCGCCTCGTCTGCGGCGTTCGGATAGGACGGGGTAGCGGTGACGCCATGAAAAAGGTCCTGATTCTGACCGGTGTTCTCGCGGCCATCGTCGCGCTCGTGGTGGTGAGCGTCACGCAGGCCAGGCGTCACGGCACCAAGGTGTACGAGGAGGAGGCGAAGCGAGTCGATGAGCTCGTGTCCACCGTCAAGGCATCGGGCGAGATCCAGCCGCGGGTTTTCGTGAACGTCTCCTCGCAGGTGCCCGGCGAGATCGTCGGCCTGCGCGTGCAGGAGGGGGATCACGTCAAAAAAGGGGACATCCTGGTCCAGCTCGACCCAAAGCAGTACCGCTCGAACGTGGACCGGCTCGAGGCGAACCTGCGGATCGCCCGTATCAACCTCGATCGGGAGAAAACGGCGCTGGCCACCTACAAGCACGCGCTGGACCGCCAGCTGAGACTAGCCAGCGCCGAGATCGTCTCGCGGGAAAACCTCGAGAACGCGCAGCTTCAGTACGACACGAGCCGGATTCAGGTCCGCGCGCTGGAGGAACAGATCCTTCAGGCGCAGGCCGACCTCGCCAAGGCCCGCGACGAGCTGGCCAAGACCACGATCCGGGCCCCGATGGACGGCCTGGTCACCCGCGTGAACGCCAAGCTGGGCGAGCAGGTGATCATCGGCACCATGAACAACCCGGGCACGTCCATCCTGGTTCTTTCCGACATGAGCGAGCTGCTGGCGGAGGTGAAAGTCGACGAGACCGAAGTGACACAGGTGACTCCGGGGGACAAGGCCACCGTGACGGTGGATGCGATCGAGAATCACGATTTCGATGGGGTTGTCACCGAGATCGCCCACACGGCCCTGAAGGAGCGGGATGTCAGCCGCTTTGTCGTGAAGGTGTCCCTGCGGGAAACGCCGGGCGGACAGATGGAGGCGCGCCGCGAGCTTCCCCTGCCGGCCGGCGCGAAGATCGGTCCCACCCTCGCGTCCCTGCGCCCGGGCATGTCGGCGCACGCCGCCATCGAGGTGGCCTCCAAGGCGCACGCCCTGGTGGTGCCGATCCAGGCGGTCATCGAGCGGAAACGCGGCGATGTCGAGACAGCGCTTGAAGAGTCGGCGGGCAAGGAGTCGGAGACTTCCGGGACGCTGGCGGCCGAGGCGGACGACACGGCCAGCGCCGGCGGCGTGCCGCCGGGCGTGCGCGACGAGGACGTCGAGATCCTCTTCGTGGACCGCGACGGCAGGGCGGAGATGATGCCCGTGAAAACGGGACTCTCGGATGAATTCAACGTCGAGATCCTCGATGCGGCCTTGCAGCCGGGCGACCACGTCGTCGTCGGGCCGTACCGGACGCTGAAGAAGCTCAAGCACGGCGAGAGGCTCGTGCGCGTGGAAAAAGACGAAGAGCTCGAGGAGAAGGGCTGACGTGGACCCCCTGATCCGGATCCAGGACCTGCGCAAACTCTATCAGATGGGCGCCGAGAGCGTGCATGCTCTCGATGGGGTGTCGCTCGATGTGCAGCGTGGCGAGTACGTGGCCATCATGGGACCGTCCGGGTCGGGCAAGTCGACCTTGATGAACCTGATCGGTTGCCTGGATTCGCCGACGTCGGGAACCTACATCCTGAACGACCGCGAGGTTTCCAAGATGGACGACAACAAGCTTGCCAGCATCCGCAACAAGGAGATCGGATTCGTTTTCCAGACTTTCAACCTCCTCTCGCGCACGAGCGCGCTCGGCAATGTCGAGCTGCCGCTCATCTACGCGGGCCTGCCCCGCGCCGAGCGGATCCGGCGGGCCAAGGAGGCTCTCGAGGCGGTTGGCCTGGGCAACAGGGTGACGCACAAACCCAACGAGCTGTCCGGCGGCCAGCGCCAGCGTGTGGCGCTGGCGCGGGCGCTGGTCAACAGGCCGTCGCTCCTGCTGGCGGACGAGCCGACCGGGAACCTGGACTCCAGGACCAGCGAGGAGATCATGCTCCTGATGGAAGAGCTCAACCGGCGGGGAAACACGCTGGTGGTGGTCACGCACGAGGTCGAGATCGCGCGCAAGGCCCACAGGATCGTGAAGCTGCGCGACGGGAAGGTCGTCTCCGACGCTCCGGCCTCGGTCCAGGCCTTCTGAGGAGACAGCGGCATGTTCGGAGAGAACCTGCTCATCGCCTTCCGGGCCCTGTGGGCCAACAAGATGCGGTCGCTGCTGACGACGCTGGGAGTCGTCATCGGCGTGGCGGCGGTCATCGCGGTCGTATCGGTCGTGCAGGGGCTGTTCTTCGCCATCAACGATCTATTCAAGGACCTGGGGTCGGGCTGGGTGAGAGTCATCGCGCAACGACCCGATGATCCCGAGTGGGAGGGCCGGATCGTCCGGCCGCTGTACCGGGAGGACGCGAGCTACCTGCTCGACCACGCGGCCTTGGTGCAGGATATCGCCCCGGCGATGTTCGTCGGCAACGTCACCATCAAGAAGGGGGAACATCGTTCGACGACGAGCATCCTCGGCACCGTGCCGTCCTACATGGATGTCGTCAGCTTCTACGTGGACCGAGGGCGATTCTTCACGCGGATCGACGACCGGCAGCGAAGGAAGGTCTGCGCCATCGGCGTGGGCATCGTCGAGAAGCTGGATCTGGACGAGCCGATCATCGGACAGCAGATCCAGGTCGGCCCGGCGACCTGCACCATCGTCGGCATGATGGAGGCGCGAGGCGAGCTGATCGGGCTCAACCTGGACGATTACATCTTCATGCCCTACGGCACCACCCGGGCTCTGTTCGGCGAGGAGCAGGTCGGCAACACCTTCTGGGAGGTGGCCGTGTCCGACCCGGAGCGGATGGAGCTGGCCAAGTCGCAGATCACCGATGCCATGCGGCGCCGGCGCCGGCTCGGGCGGGGCGACCCGAACGATTTTCGCCTGTTCACCCAAGAGCAGTTCACATCGTTGCTCGGCAGTATCTCCAAGTACGCCACGGGAGCCGCGGGGGGTATCGCCGGTGTCGCCCTGTTCGTGGGGGGCATCGGCATCATGAACATCATGCTCGTGTCGGTCACCGAGCGGACGCGCGAGATCGGTGTACGCAAGGCCGTCGGCGCGCGCCGCGACAATATCCTGATGCAGTTCCTGATCGAAGCGACCATCCTGACGGTGGCCGGCGGAGCGCTGGGCATCGCTCTCGGGGTCGGTGCCGGGTACCTGATCGCGAGTATCATCCCGAACTTCCCCTCGGCGCACGTGCCGGTCTGGGCGGTTGTGGCGGGGTTCTCGGTTTCGGCCTTCGTGGGCGTGGTTTTCGGCGTCTACCCGGCCATGAGGGCGGCCAGGCTGGATCCTATCGAGGCGCTCCGGTACGAGTGACCGGCGCCGTGGATCTCACTCGATGGATGCGGCGCGTCGCTTGTGATGGCGGCGGAACCACCCGTGCGCATCGCAGCGCTTGGTCGGCTCGGTTCCTTCGAGGAAGGCCATCCAGTACGCCGAGGGGCAAGACCAGCGGGCCCGGCCTCCGGAGGTCGGATCGACTCGCTCCCAGACGATGCCGGCTGGCTCCTCGAAGGTCTCATCGGTCTGTGCTCCGGCGTGTTTCATGAAATCCACCCAGATCGGGAGGGCGGCGCGCGCGCCCGGAAGACCGGTCGATGATCCGTCATCGAATCCTACCCAGACAAGGGCGAGAATGTCGGGCGTGTAGCCGGCGAACCATGCGTCGCGGTAATCATCCGTGGTCCCGGTTTTTCCCGCAGCGTTGCCGGTGAAACCCAGGTCGCGCGCGGTGGAGCCGGTGCCTCGATCCATGACCCCCTCCAGGGCCGCAGTCACCAGGTAGGAAGCGCGCGCGGGTAGCGCGCCCGGAGTCGCGCCCGGCCGGCGGGAAAAGAGGGCGGCGCCGTCGGGGCCTTCCACCGATTCGACCAGGGTGGGGCGAAACTGCGTGCCTCCGTTGGCGATCGTGGCGTAGGCGGAGGCGATCTCCAGGGGCGTGACCTCCTGCGCCCCGAGCACCAGAGAGGGGAACGGTTTCAGGAGCGTCTCGATGCCAGCCCGGCGCGCCGTCTCCAGGATCGGATCCAGGCCGATAACCCTCGAAGCCCGGACCGTCGGCACGTTGAGGGACTTCTCCAGCGCCATCTCGGCCGTGACCGGCCCGCGGAAGGTCCGGTCATAGTTGGCGGGAGCCCAGGTCTTGCCGGAAACCT
>JBHHZN010000156.1:0-6258 GCA_046758155.1 Acidobacteriota bacterium
GGAAAGATCGCCAGTCCGGCCAGGAACGCGATCGCCGTGTCCATACCTGCCACGAAGGCGGCCGAGGTGACAAGATTCTCCTTGCGGTTCAGGTAGGACCCATAGGTGATCATGGCGCCCATTCCCAGCGACAGGGAGAAGAAGGCCTGTCCCAGGGCGGCCACGACGACCGCGGGCGTGATGTCACTCCACTCAGGCCTCAGATAGAACGCCAGCCCCTCACCCGAACCCGGCAGGCTGATCGACACCACGACCAGGCCAAAAAGCAGGAGCAGGAGAACCGGCATCATGATCCGCGTCGCCGCCTCGATACCCTTCTTGATGCCACCCACCACGATGATGACCGTCAGGACGATGAACACGCCGTGGAGCAGCAGATTCCATGGTCCACTGCCGACTGCAGCCTCGAAGACCTGCTGCGAGTGCGCGGCGCGCGCCACCGAGGAGAAATCCCCGCGCAAGGCCTTGAAGAGGTAACCGATCGTCCACCCGGCGATGACGGAATAGAACGACAGGATGGCCACACCGGTGGCCACACCGAGCGCACCCACGAGAAACCACGGCGTGCGCGGCTTGATCCGGGCGAACGCCCCGACGGGATTGCGGCCGGTGTGGCGCCCGATCGAGAGCTCGGCGATCATGACCGGGACCCCGACCACCGCCACGCAGGCGAGATAGACGAGAAGGAAGGCCGCTCCACCGTTGCGGGCCGTCTCGGCGGGGAAACGCCAGATATTGCCGAGGCCGATGGCCGAGCCGGCGGCTGCGAGCACGAAGCCGACGCGGCTGCGCCACTGGCCCCGGCCTTCGGGTGAGGGTGTCGGATTCACCGTGTCCTCCTTGCGCGGACGGTCTGGTCTCGGGACCACTCCCGCGGGACGTCACCGATCGCGACGCGGCCCGCGCTTGTGCCTTTCCCGCGAGAGGGCCAGCAAGACCGCGGCCACGAACCCTCCCCAGACGAACGTCAAGATTCCCATCATGGTCAACAATGCGGCACGAGTCATGCCCGACTCCGCCGTGAGAGAACCGAATTGAAGGTCAGAAGGAGCGCCAGCACGATTCCCCATTGCACGACACACGTCCCCACGGACGAGGTGTGAAGCGGGTTCCACCAGCCGTCGCGGTCGAAGGTGGTGATGGACTTGTAGAACCACCAGAGAATCATCGCGGCAAACTCGAGAGGAATCACCAGCCGGATCACGACGTTGAACCAGCGGCCCGCAGCGAGATCGGAGCCGCCTGCATTGATGCACTCCCGCCGGAAGCGGTCGGCGCCATATCGCCACGCCGCGAACGCGACGAACAATCCGGAGACCATCAGGCCGACACCCCATACCCAGTCCTGGTTGTCGAAGACCGACATCCACAGGGCGGAGGGTAGCCCCGCCACGAAGGTCACCGATGCGATGAGGGAAAGACCGCCGATTCTCGACAACCCCATGTCCATGGCGAGTCGCACTCCCAGCTCGAACATGGCGATGAGCGAGGATATCGCCGCCACACTCAGCGCCAGAAAGAAGACGGCGGAGAAGAAACGGCCACCGGCCATGCCGGCAAACAGCTGCGGCAGGTAGATGAATGCGAGCCCGTTGTTGCCCTGGTTCATCACGTCGGTGGCCTTCTCGACCGGTAGAAACGCGAACACCGTGGGCACGATCGCGATGGCGGCAAGAAGCGAGGCCGAGTTGTTCCCGAGACCGGTGATCACGGAGTTCAGCACGATGTCCTCGTCCCGGCGCATGTAGCAGGCATAGGTGAGCACGAGTCCCCACCCGGCGCCGGTGGACCAGGCGGACTGGGTCAACGCCTCCAGCCAGACACGATAGTCGGCCAGGCGACTCAGGTCGGGATTGAACAGACACTCGAGCCCACGGCTCGCGCCGTCCAGTGTCACCGCCCGCAGCGCCGCCACGGCCAGCAGGATGAACAGGGCCGGCAGAAGAATCTTGTTGGCCAGCTCGATGCCGCGCACGATGCCACGCCCGACGATCAGCGCACCGAGACCGACGGCCAGCGCATGGAAGAGAACCGGCGCGACGCTCTGTCCACCGGTGAAGGAGATCCAGAAGGATTCCGGATCCGCCGCGATCGCACCAGTCAGCGTGCCGAGGAAATATCGAAGACACCAGCCCGCGACGACGGAGTAATAGAAGAGGATGGCCAGGGTACAGAAGCCCACGAACCCGCCCATCCAGGCAAACCGATCGCCGATCGCGGTGGCGAACGCGCCGATGGTTCCACGCCGGGTCGTCTTGCCGAGGGCGAATTCCACCATCAGGAGCGGAATGGACCAGAGAAAAAGAGCCAGGATCCACGGGATGAGAAAGGCCCCACCGCCGTTGGCCGCCGCCACCCGCGGGAAACGCCATATGTTTCCGGTCCCGACCGCCATGCCCAGAGCGGCCGCCACCAGGCCCCATCGACTGGTGAAGCGTTCCGCGCCCGGGGAGGTTCCGCCATCGAGGATCACGGCCCGGTCGGTCACGGATTCCGTCTCACCGGGCGCGCCCCTTCCGCGGGCGGATCGGACCCGGACTACCCATGGTTCGCGGCCCCCGGCACGGTCTCTCGCCCGGGGCCGTCAGGCGGCGGCGAGCGTTTCCTGGGCCTCGACGGGATCAGCCGTTCCATGAAGTGCGTATCGATCCGCCCGGCCACGAAATCAGGGTCGCTGAGGATACGCAACTGCAGGGGGATCGTCGTCTTGATCCCCTCCACGATGAATGACTCCAGCGCCCGGCGCATGCGAGAGACCGCCTCGGACCGATTGTTGCCCCTCGTGATCAGCTTGGCGATCATGGAATCGTAGTAAGGCGAGACCACGCAATCGGCATGGGCGGCGGTGTCGACGCGTAGCCCCGGTCCTCCGGGCAGGTGAAAGGTCTCGATCCGGCCCGGACTGGGTGTGTAGGTCTCGGGATCCTCCGCGTTGATCCGACACTCGATCGCATGGCCCGTGAACCGGATGTCGTCCTGCCGGACCGACAGCTTCGCGCCGGCGGCCACCTGGATCTGTTCCTTGACAAGATCGAGACCGGTGACACCCTCGGTCACCGGATGCTCGACCTGGATCCGCGTGTTCATCTCGATGAAGTAGAAATTGCGATCGCCATCGAGAAGAAACTCCACCGTGCCGGCGTTGGAATAGTTCACCGACCGGGCCGCGCGGACCGCGGCCTCGGCCATCGTGCGCCTCAAGGTCTCATCCAGGGCCGGAGACGGAGACTCCTCGAGAAGTTTCTGATGGCGCCTCTGAACCGAACACTCTCGCTCACCCATGTGAACGATATTGCCGTGGTTGTCGCCGAAGACCTGGAATTCAACGTGCCGGGGCCGTGCCAGGTACCGCTCCAGGTAGACGGCGCCGGAGCCAAAGGCCTGCTCCGCCTCGTTGCGCACCTGGGGCAGCATGTGCAGCAGTTCCTTGCGGTCCTCGACGACCCGCATGCCCTTGCCACCGCCACCGGCGGAGGCCTTGATCAGCAGCGGATACCCCACCGACTCGGCGGCATCCAGCGCCTGCTGCTCCTCCTCGATGAGCCCGGAGCCGGGAACGCACGGCACATGGGCATCACTCATGGCCTGGCGCGCTCGCGCCTTGTCGCCCATCATGCGGATGACATCCGGTCCCGGCCCAATGAACCGGATGTTGCACGCCTCGCACACCTCCGCGAAGTGCGCTGACTCGGCCAGGAAACCGTAGCCGGGGTGAATCGCATCCGCACCTGTGATCTCGGCCGCTGCGATGATCGCCGTGACGTTCAGATACGACCCGGTCGCGGCCGGCGGGCCGATGCATACGTCATCGTCCGCGAACTTGACATGGAGCGAATCGGCGTCCGCTTCGGAGTGCACCGCCACCGTCTTGATACCGAGTTCGCGGCACGCCCAGATGATCCGCAGTGCGATCTCACCCCGGTTCGCGATCAGGATCTTCTTGAACATCCAGAATCGTCTGCCGGGGAGCCGTCAGGCCCCGTTCGGGCGGATGCGGAACAACGGCTCACCGTATTCCACCGGCTGCCCGTTGGCCACCAGGATCTCCACGACCTCGCCGGCGATGTCGGACTCGATCTCGTTCATGAGCTTCATCGCCTCGACGATGCACAGCGTCTGACCGGCGGTGACCCGGCTCCCGGATTCCACGAACGGGTCGGCGTCGGGGTTCGGCGACCGATAGAAGGTCCCGACGATGGGCGAGGGAATCTCGTGAAGATTGTCCTCGACCTCCGGTTCGACCGGCGGGACCACGGCGGCAGGTGGCGCGCTGTCCATCACCGGCACGCCGGCCTCGGCGGCGGCGACCCGCACGGCGGGCGCGCCGGGGTCCTCGCCTCGCACGAGCTTGATCTTCAACCCGTCGGCTTTCTCCATCTCGAAGTGCGAGAAGCCGCTCCTGGAGATGAACTCGATCAGTTGCTGGAGTTCAGAGAGATTCACGTCGAATTCCACTGGAAAGAGAGGGGCTCGACCACGAGAAGTGCAGCCTAACACGGGGGAGCGAGCCAATCAACGCTGTCCTCCCCGCGTTGACAGGGCTGTTCACGACTGGGTAGGATGCCCGACTCGATCATGACACGCGCCTCCTTCCCCTCTCCAGCCTCTCCACGCTCCCGCAGAGACTCGCATCCCTTCGTCCCGGGAAGGATTGTCCTGGATGCCGGGCGGATCCGCGCGATCGTCGCGCGCCTGGGAGACGAGATCCACGCCCGGCACGCCGGCCAGGACCTGACGGTCATCGCCGTGCTCGACGGCGCCCTCATGTTCACCGCCGACCTGCTCCGTCATCTTCCCCTGCGTACACGGCTTCAGACCGTGCGCGCGAGGAGTTATCGTGGCGATGCGCGGGAGCCCGGCCCGCTCGAGATCTTCGTTCCTGACGGGGATGTGACTGACCGCCATGTTCTCCTCGTCGACGACATTCTCGATACCGGGCGTACGCTGCACTCTGTCGTCGAACATCTGATGGCGTCACGGCCCGCGTCCATCGAGACGTGCGTTCTTCTGGACAAGCCGGTCCGGCGGGAGATTCACATCCAGCCCGACTGGGTCGGTGCCAGGATCGCCGACCATTTCGTGGTCGGTTACGGACTCGATCACGATGGCTGGTATCGCAACCTGCCCCACATTGCGGTCCTGGAACCGGCCCATCCAGAACAAGTCCGTGCATGACCGCGGCCGGCGACACGTTTCACGTGCTGCGCTGGGCGCCGATCTACCTGACCATCAAGGCCGTGACCCGGGTCGTGTTGACCTCGACCTGCCGCCTGATCTATACGGGACGTGAGAACGTTCCCGCCACGGGACCGCTCATTCTCGTGGCCAACCACGAGTCCTATCTCGACCCGTTTCTGATCGGCGCCGGCCTCCCCAGGCGTCCGTACTATCTCGTGTACCACACGTACTGCACGAACCGGATGACAGGGCCGTTCGTCCGGGCCATCGGCGGCCTGCCCGTGGGCGGCTCGTTCCGTCTCGCGTCGGTGACATCCGCCGAGACGGCCCTGCGTACCGGGGCGGCCGTCGAGATCTTCGCCGAGGGCGAACGGACCGACCCGGGCGTGGTCCTGCCGTTTCATCGCGGCTTCGCTCGCCTGGCGCGCGTCACCACCTCTCCGGTCCTGCCCATCGCCATCCTCGGAGCAGGGCGCATCTGGCCACGGGATCACCTCCTCCCGCGTCCGGGTCGCGTCGAGGTGCACTTCGGCTCGCCCCTCCCGCCACCGCCGAACCCGACCACCAGGGCCACAACGCGCCAGGTCGAGACGACCTTCGCCGACGACGTTCGTCGCGCTGTCCTGGACCTGTCCGCCGGACGTCTGGTCGGCAGACCACGACATCGGCGCGGCGTGACGGCGCGGCGACGATCAGCGCCCCGCCCACTCCGCCACTAGCCCCAAAACAAGCGTGTTCCGCGATGGGCGGCAGAAGGCGTGGGGCGTTAGTCAAGAGCGCGCACTTGTTTCCGCGGCGCGGTCGGCGCTCTGTGTTCATTTGATTGTCGGTGTGTCAAGTTCATCGCTCCTTGGTTTCTACGTGGGATTCTCGGCTGCCGGGCCTCCCTATCCCGGTGTCGTTGATTCATCGCTCAGCAACGAAGCTGTCCATGGAGCTGGTCGACGCCACGGAGGAACACATGCTGCCACGAGTTCCAGGACAGCAGGCGAAAGACGATCCGCCGTCCGGTGCGAACGACCTGCGCCGGCACACGCATGATGGTGTTGAGGAACGACTTGAACTCCATCCGCAGGAGAG
>JBHHZN010000157.1:0-6234 GCA_046758155.1 Acidobacteriota bacterium
TCCGGAGTGTAAAGGTCCGGCCCGGCGCGAGACGGACACGATGGACACGTTCGTCGATTCCGCCTGGTACTTCTACCGCTACCTCGATCCGGACAACGCGACAGCCCCGTTCCGCGCCGAGCTGGCGCGGGCCTGGTTCCCGATCGATCTGTACATCGGCGGGATCACGCACGCCATTCTGCACCTGATGTACGCCCGGTTCTTCAGCATGGTGATGCGGGACCTCGGGCTGGGCGTGCCCGGAGAGCCGGTGAAGCGTCTCCTGTGCCAGGGGATGGTCCTGAAGGATGGATCCGCGATGTCGAAATCGCGCGGGAACGTCGTCGCCCCCGAGACGATGGTCGACAGGTACGGAGCCGATGTCACGCGGCTGTTCGTCCTCTTCGCCGCCCCTCCCGAGAGGGACCTGGAGTGGAACAAGGAGGGGGTCGAGGGCCTGCAGAGATTCCTCCGGCGTGTCTGGCGGCTGGTCGAGGCGCCGGCGGCGGAGCTGGCCGGTGTCTCGGCCCGCCCGGACTCCGGCGGACCCGAGGCGCTGGCCCTGCGCAGGATGGCCCACGGGACGCTGGCGCGCGTCACGCATGACATCGAGCAACGGATCCACCTGAACACGGCGATCGCGGCGACGATGGAATTGACGAATGCCCTGTACGCCTTCCGGCCGCCGGAGGGCGCGCGTGGCGCCGAGAGCCTCGGCGCGGGCGACGCAGCGGTCCTGAAGGAAGCGATCGAGATCCTGCTGATCTGCCTGGCTCCCTTCGCCCCCCACCTGGCGGAGGAGGGCTGGTCACGCCTGGGCCACGGGGGGCTGATCGCGAGGCACGCGTGGCCGGAACCCGACTCCGCCCTGCTGGTCCGCGACGAGGTGACCATCGTCGTGCAGATCAACGGCCGGATCCGCGGCCGTGTGACGGTCGCGCGGGGCGCGGGCGAAGAGGATGTCTTGCAGGTTGTTCGCGCCGACGCGCGGCTGGCGCCGCAGGCGTTTCCGGATGGCGAAGCGAGGCCGTCGCGAACGATCTTCGTTCCGGACAGGCTCATCAACGTGGTGACCTCGTGCTGAAACGCGCGGCCGGGATCCGGAGCGCGGCCTTGGCGCTGCTCGTGCTGGTGCCGGCCGCGGGGTGCGGTTACCGGCTCGCGGGCCGCAACCAGCTCCTGCCTGAGTCGGTGAAGGTGATTGCCGTTCCTCCGTTCGAGAACCACTCGCGGCGCGCCGAGATCGAACAGAGGATCACTGAGCAGATCACGGCGACGTTCATCAAGCGCGGCGGGTATCGCACGACCGCCACCCGGGAGGGGGCCGACGCGGTGCTCGAAGGGACCGTAACCGGCTACGATTCGACACCGGTCAGCGTCAGTGCCAGCGGGCGGGCGACACGCTATGAGATCGTCATCACCGCCGAGGTCCAGTTGAGCACCGTGCCGGAGGGGGAAGTCCTGTTTCGCGCCAGCCAGTTCGTTTTCAAGCGGCAGTACGACGTGCAGGTGGAATCGCAAGGGTTTTTCGATCAGGAGATCCTCGCCATCGATCAGATCGCGAAAGATTTCGCCGAGTCGGTTGTGACGTCCATTCTCGAGGGATTCTGATGGCCTCGGGCGGGCGTCGACCGACCGCGAGGGGCCGAGCGGCCCGGCCGGCCTCACCCGAAGCGTTCCTCGCCTCCATCCGCCGGGGCGAGGTCCCTCCGGTGATCCTCATGACCGGCAGGGACCACTACTGGCGCGATGCCATCGTGCAGGAGCTCAGGCGGGTGACCGTCGACGAGGGGTTCGAAGCCTTCGACGACCTATCGCTGTCGGGCGAGGCGGTCACGGGAACGGAGGTGGTCGAGCATGTCGACAGGTTCCCGATGGGCGGCCGGTACCGTCTGGTGCGCGTGCGGGCGGCGGAAAGGCTTCGCGAAAAAGACGCGAAAGTGATCGCGGCCTACGCGGAGGCTCCGGCGCCTCGCTCCAAGCTCATCCTGGTCTGCCAGCAGTCGAAGGCGCCCATCATCGCCGCCCTCAGGAGGGTTGCGCTGCACCTGGACTGCCCGGCGCCGCGCGATTACCAGCTCGCAGGCTGGCTGGAAGGGCATGCGCGGCGCCTGGGGCTGACGCTGGAGGCGGGGGCGGCCCAGGCGCTGGCACAGATGATGGGAGAGGATTTCATCGCGGTGATGTCCGAGATGCAGAGGGCGATCATCGAGGCGGGAGGCCGCAAGCCGGTCGTCACGTGCTCGCGAATACGCCAGATCGGCGCGAAAGGGCGGGATGCGAACCCGTTTCATTTCAGCGAGGCGATCCTGAGCGGCGAGCCCGTGCGGGCGATCCGCATCCTGCGCGACCTGCACGACGCGGGCGGCTCCGGCTACGCCATCCTGGGGATGCTGGAGAGTCAGCTACGCAGGTTTCTCGAGATGCGCTCGCGGGTGGACGCGGGGGAGTCGGCCCGTCGGGTGGTCCAATCGACCTCGGCCGTCTTGCCCGCGAGCATCAAGAACCGCCTGGCGCGTGAACTGGAGTCGTTCGACCGGTCACGTCTCGCCCGCGCGTTCGCGATCGCTCGGTCGACGGACCGGGCCATCAAGAGCTACGGATCCGCCTCGGAGCTCGGCCACATGGAGATGCTCGTCTGGAGGATGTGCGCGCGTTGAGACGCCGTGATGTGACGGGCCGGATCGACCGCGCGGCCGTCGCCGCGGGCGACAACCGTATGAGATCGATCGCGCGGGGACAACCGGAGGGAGAGGAAAGTCATGCATTCATTCGTTCACCTGCATAATCATTCCCAGTACTCGTTGCTCGACGGCGCGAGTCGACTCGAGGATCTGATCGACAAGGCGATCGCCTTCGGTATGCCCGCGGTGTCGATAACCGATCACGGAAACCTCTTCGGCGCGATCCAGTTCCTTGACCGGGCGGCCGCGAAGGGGATCAAGCCGATTCTGGGCATGGAGGCGTACATGGCCCCCGGGGACCGGAGGGACAAGAACCTCCGGGCGGTCGGGTCGCGGGGGACGCAGAACAAGCCTTACTACCACCAGGTCCTGCTGGCGCGCGATGCCGAGGGATACGCCAACCTCGTCAAGTTGTCCTCGCTCGCCTTCACGGAAGGCTTTTACTACAAGCCGCGCATCGACAAGCGGATTCTCGCGGAGCACGCGGCCGGTCTGGTGGCGACATCCGCCTGCCTCGGAGGGGAAGTGGCGCAGCTCATCGTCGCCGGCGAGAAGGCCCGGGCGGAGAGGGCCGCCGCGGAGCTGGCCGAGATCATGGGCAAGGGCAACTACTATCTCGAGGTGCAGGACCAGGGCCTTCCCGAGGAGAAGATCGTCAACGAGACTCTCTTGGCGATCAGCCGGACGTGCGGGATCCCGCTGGTGGCCACCAATGACTGTCATTTCCTCACCCGTGAGGATCACTTCGCCCACGATGTCCTCCTGTGCATTCAAACGGGACGCACGGTGAAGGACCCCGACAGGATGCGCTACACCGCCGAGCATTATTTCAAGTCTCCCGAGGAGATGTGGCAGGTCTTCCAGGATATGCCGGAGGCGGTGGAGAACACCCTCGCCATCGCCGAACGGTGCGATTTCCGGCTGGAGCGCGGTGGATACCATCTTCCACGCTTCAAGGTTCCCGCGGGAAGCGACGATGAGTCATTTCTGCGTGAGATCGTGCTGGAGGGTTTCGAGAAGAGGATGAAGGAGTGGAAAAAGCTGGAGCGGGAGGGCCGGTTGCGGGTTCCCCTCGAGAGATACCGTGAGCGCCTCGAGGAGGAGCTGCGCATCATCACGATGATGAAGTTCCCGTCTTACTTCCTGATCGTGTGGGACTTCATCAAGTACTCGCGCGAGCACGGTATTCCGGTCGGCCCCGGCCGGGGATCGGCCGCGGGAAGCCTCGTGGCGTACTGTCTGTGGATCACGGACGTCGATCCGATGCGATACGGCCTGATCTTCGAGCGATTCCTGAATCCGGAGCGCGTGAGCCTGCCGGACATCGACATCGATTTCTGCATGAAGGGGCGCCCCAGGGTCATCGAGTACGTGACGGAGAAGTACGGCAGGGACAACGTCGCCCAGATCATCACCTTCGGAACGATGGCCGCGCGCGCCGTGATCCGTGATGCGGGGCGGGGTCTCGATATCGCCTACGCCGACGTCGATCGCATCGCCAAGATGGTGCCGGCGGAGCTGGATGCCACCATCGACACGGCGCTGGCGTCGGTTCCGCAGTTGAGGGATCTGTACGAGACCGATCCGTCGATCAAACAGCTCCTCGATGTGGCCCGGCGGCTGGAGGGGCTGACGCGTCACGCGTCGACGCACGCCGCCGGCGTCGTCATCGCGCCGGAGGCCATCACGCGGTTCGCTCCCCTGTACCAGGCGGGCGCGGGAGAGCGGACCACGCAGTACGCCATGGCCGACATCGAGCGGATCGGCCTTCTGAAGATGGATTTCCTCGGTTTGAGGACGCTCACGCTCATCCATGATGCGGGATCCAGCCTGCAGGCCGATCGGGGAATCACTCTCGACATGGCTGCCATCCCGCTCGACGATGAGAAGACCTTCGAGCTGTTCAGCCAGGCGCGAACGGTCGGGGTGTTCCAGTTCGAGTCATCGGGAATGCGGGAGATCCTCAGGAAACTCAAGCCGGAGAGGTTCGAGGACCTCATCGCCCTCAACGCGCTGTACCGGCCCGGCCCGCTCAAGGGGGGACTGATCGAGGATTTCATCAAGCGCCGTCACGGGAAGGTCAAGGTCAAGTATCCGCATCCCGTGCTGGAGGAAACGCTCAGAGAGACCTACGGGGTCATCGTCTACCAGGAGCAGGTCATGCAGATCGCGTCGCGCGTGGGCGGCTACACGCTGGGGGAGGCGGACCTGCTCCGCCGCGCCATGGGCAAGAAGAAGAAGGACGTGATGGCCGCCCAGAGGGAGAAGTTCCTGCAGGGGGCCCGCGAGCACGACATCCCCCGGGAGAAAGCCATCGAGATCTTCAACCTCATGGAGCACTTCGCCGGATACGGATTCAACAAGTCCCACAGTTGCGCTTACGCTCTGGTCGCCTACCAGACAGCCTACCTCAAGGCGCACCATCCGGAGCATTTCATGGCCGCGCTGCTGACCTCCGAGCAGGACAATACCGATCGCATCGTGAAGTACGTCGCCGAGTGCCGGGAGATGGGCATCGAGGTGCTACCTCCGGATGTCTCGAAGAGTCGGATGGATTTCTGCGTGGAAGGAGAGAAGATCCGGTTTGGCCTCGGCGCGGTGAAGAATGTGGGCCGTTCGGCCATCGAGTCGATCCTGCAGGCACGAACCCGCCTGGGAGGCTTTCGCTCCCTCTCGGAGTTCTGCGAGCACACCGACCAGCGCCTCGTGAACAAGCGGGTGGTCGAGTCGCTGGTCAAGGCGGGGGCGTTCGATTTTCTCGGAGCGAGCCGGGCGCGGTTGTGCGCCGGTGTGGACAGGATCCACGAAGCCGCCGGCCGGCGGGCCCGCGAACGGGAGAGCGGCCAGGCGAGCCTCTTCGGGGAGGGTGACGGGGCGGCAGGCGCGGGCTCCGCCCCCGATCATCTGCCGCAGGCCGCCGAGTGGAGCGAACGCGAGAAGCTCTCGTACGAGAAGGAGACGCTGGGATTCTACGTCACGGGGCACCCGCTGGAGCCTTTCGCGGCGGACCTCGCGGCGCTCGCTAGCCACACGACCGCGCGATTGACCGACGCGACGTCCGGGGCGGAGGTCACGCTGGGCGGTATCGTGACGGCCTTCAGGCGTCGCAAGACCAAGAAGGGGGACTTGATGGCCACGTTCACCCTCGAGGACCTGGAAGGGACGGCCGAGGTCGTGGTATTCCCGGATCTGTACGCGAAGGTCCTCGGCTGTCTCGTCGATGATGCACCGGTCCTCGTGGGAGGCAGAGCCGAGATCGATGATCGGACCCGGCTCCTGGCAAGCGCCGTCATGCCCTTGCATAAGGCCCGCGAGGAGCGGCTCGAGGGCGTCGCCGTCAGCCTGGTCACATCGGAGGTCGACGAGCAGATCCTGGGACGGGTCCGGCAGGTGGTCGCCCAGCACCGCGGCCCCGTTCCGTTCTACCTCGAGATCGCGCGGCCGGGAGGACTCGTCGTGACGCTGAGGGCCGATCAGGAGACGTTCGGGGCCTCGCCGGGCAAGGAGCTCAAGGAGGAGCTGGAATCGATCCTGGGAACAGGATGCGTACGATACCAGGCGAAGCGCACGG
>JBHHZN010000158.1:0-6219 GCA_046758155.1 Acidobacteriota bacterium
GGCTCGCCACCGGCGCGTCCCTGCTGGCGCCCCTCCGGTATCGTCCCTATGCCTTCCTCCTTCCGGCCCTGGGGGCGGTCCTTTCCTCTCTGGTCTTGCACCACGCGTTTCGTGAGACCGGCGGCCATGGCGTGACGGAGGTGATCTACAGCATCTCGCGGCGTGGCGGCCTGCTGCGGCTGCGATCGGCTTTCTCGCGCCTGCTCAGCAGCATGCTCACCATCGCCAGCGGAGGCTCGGCCGGTCCGGAGGCGCCGGTGGTCATCAGCGGATCGAGCATCGGCTCCAACATCAGCAACATCGCCGACGGCAACGATCGGCAGAGAACCGTGATGGTCGGGTGCGGCGCCGCGGGGGCCATCGCCGCCATCTTCAACGCCCCGATGGCCGGCATCGCCTTCTCGATGGAGGCGATCCTGGGAGAATGGCGGCCGGTGCAGATCGTCCCGATCGCGATCGCCTCGGTGGTGGCGACGCAGGTCAGCCGCGTCTTGCAGGGGAACCAGATCCCGTTCGAACACCGCGTCTTCGGGGCTGGCACGCAGGACCTCGCCTTTTCCCTCGGCCTCGCCTTGTTCTGCGCCGCCGGCGCGATCCTCCTGATGCGCATGCTGCGTCTGATCGAACGCAACGCCAGCCGTTGGGTCGCGCCGCTATTCCTGCGAGCCGGCGCGGGCGGATTGCTGGTCGGGGCCCTCGGGATGACCCTGCCGGTGGTCCTGGGCGAAGGGTACGAGTCGATCCGCACCGCCATCGCTGGCAACTTCGCCCCGGGTCTCGGGATCGTGGGCGCCTGCGTGCTGGCGAAGATCGCGGCCACGTCGCTGACGATCGGGAGCGGGGGCTCGGGCGGTATCTTCGCTCCGTGCATCGTGGTGGGCAGCCTGGTCGGTGTTTTCTATCGAAGGATCCTCATGGCGCTGTCGCTGGCCGTGCCGCCGGCCGGCGAAGGTTATTTCGCCCTGCTCGGAATGGCGGGCCTGCTGAGTAGCGTCTTGCAGGCTCCCTTGACCGCCATCTTCCTCATCATCGAGATCACGGGCAGCTACGAGATCATCCTGCCGGTGGTCCTGGTCGCTGTCGTCTCCGCCGCCGTGAGTCAGCGTTTCGAGCCGCATTCCATCTACCATCAGGAACTCGTCAACCGCGGAGAACTGCTCAGACCACGCACCGATGCCAGGGTTCTTGCGGACCTGACGGTGAGAGAGGTGGCGTCGACCGACGTGATCACGCTGCGCCCGGACATGCCTCTGTCGGAGGTCATCGAGATCCTCCGGCGCAGCCGCCGGACAGCTTTTCCGGTCGTCGAACCGAAGGATGGCCAGTACTTGGGGATGATCCGCACCGAGGAGATCCGGGGGTACCTGTTCGATGAGACGCTCAGGAACAGCGTCCTCGTCGAGGAGATCATGGATCCCGCCAAGGTAGGGATCTCACCGGACGAGGAGCTATCGGATATCATGGAGAAGTTCGACGAACTCGGCGTCGACTCCCTCCCGGTGGTCGACGGCAACGTCTACGTCGGCCTGATATCGAAAGTCGAGCTGCTCGAACAATACAGGTTGGAGTTGATCGTCCAGGAGGATCAATGAGTTCCACGAGGTCATCTTCATGAGAAAACAACTCTTCCATGTCTTTCGCAACACACCGTTCGGCCGCGAGACTCTGATTCAGTCGGCGTATTTTTGCAAGGTCTCCAAGGTCAGCCTCAGCGTCTACATCCCGAAGCTCCCGCAGTACCTCATGTATTTCGACCGCGGCATCGTGACAGTCGATCTGGACCGGGCGTTCCTTCGGTCGCCCGAGACCGCACGGGACCACCTGAACAGGATCCTCGAGCCGTTCGGCATCCCGTTCTCGCTGTTCGAGCCGACGAGCTTCACCGCCTCGGCCCTGCCGGAAATCCCCACACGGTGGAAATACATGTGCTGCCCGCGCTCGATCAGCGATCTCTCGACGAAGGTCGGACTCGGCTACATCGGGCCGCGCGTGAGAACCATCGTCCGGCACTCACCGTTTCCTGTGTTGATCACGGCCCCGGTGTACAGGCCGTGGAAGAGCATCGCTTGTTTTTTCGGGGGATCGGCCAATTCCATCAACACGTTGCTTTGCTCGATGCGCCTGAGCAGCCGCACCGGTTTGCCGGTGCAGATGATCACTTTCGGAGAAGGCAAGAGCCAGGAGCATTATCGCAAGGCGATGCGCGCGGACGGGCGGATCGACCCCGCCGCCGTCGATGCCCTGCCATGGCTGTTCTTCGAGAAGGGAGATATCCGCGAAAACCTGTTCGAGGTGCCTCATGACGCCCTCGTGGTCGTGGGGGCTTATGGTCACGGCCTGGCCAAGGAACTCTTCTTCGGCAGCAAGATGGAGTTGATCCAGTCGGTGCTTCCCAACCAGATGCTGATCGTCGGGCCCACGTACAAGGCGGAAGAGCCCGGTAGCTGACCGCCTCGGACCCTGGGTGGTGCGGGCCCCCGGGGAGCGCACCGGCCAGAAGCATTCCGTCGCCCACCGGCGCCCGTGGCGGTGGCCAACCCCGCCGCCGAGGGCGGTCGGATCGCAGGCACCGGCAATCCCCCGGCGCCGGGCCATATCCTCAATCAGTGTTCGCGCGTCTCAGCGCCTCCTGCAACGGCCCGGCCAGCTTGGCCGCCAGGCGGCGGTGCCCCGCGACGTTCGGGTGTATGCCGTCGGCCTGGTTCAACCTCGCCACGCCTCCGACGCGTTCGAGGAAGGCGGGCACCAGGATGACATCCCGGTCCCGCGCCACGCGCCGGTACAGCTCCTGGAAGTCAGCGGAGTATTCCGGACCGTAGCTGGGCGGGATCTGCATTCCCAGCAGCACGACCTGCGCCCCGCTGTCCAGGCACCGATCGACGATCGCACGAATGTTTCGCTCGGTCGCCTCCACCGGCTGTCCCCTCAGCCCATCGTTCGCCCCCAGCTCGACGACGACGACCGCCGGATCGGCTCGCAGAAGCCATCCGAGCCGTTCCAATCCTCCGCTGCTGGTATCGCCGTTCACCCCCGCTTGGACGGCATGGATCGGCACACCCGCCTCGCGCAGGAGGGCGCTGACGAGGGCCGGGAAAGCCTCCTGCTGCGACACACCGAGGCCGGCCGTGATGCTGTCGCCCAGAAATGTGACGACGGGGCCCTCGTTCTCGACCGGCGCGGGTGTGCCGGCGGACGGCGCCCGGCGGACACCCGCTTGCCGGGACGCTTCCTCGGGGGTAGGCTGCCGGCAGGCCGGTAGAATCAGGCAGACGACCGAGCAGGCGACCACGAGAGCGCCCAGGGATGATGCTTTCGTTCGCACACGAGCATTGTAGGCGAAACAAGGACGACGCTTCCCGCGTTAGAGAATCCCGATGGCCGATCCCATCCTGC
The DNA here is from genome assembly GCA_046758155.1 of Acidobacteriota bacterium. Lineage (GTDB taxonomy): Bacteria > Acidobacteriota > Polarisedimenticolia > JACPZX01 > DASXTC01 > JBHHZN01. Next base: position 3,394 of record JBHHZN010000158.1, read on the forward strand.
AACTCATCGATCTGACCCGGCGGCTTCCCTCCGGTTCGCGATCGCTCACGGTGCTGGACTCCGTGAACCTCTCGGTCGAACGCGGCGAGTTCGTCGCCGTCCTGGGCCCGTCCGGCAGCGGCAAGTCGACACTGCTGGGACTGATGGCCGGCCTGGATCGGCCCAGCGCGGGAGAGGTGCGCCTCGCCGGCAAGCGCATCGACCAGCTCTCCGAGGATGCCCTGGCGCTGCTGCGGCGGCGCATGATCGGTTTCGTTTTCCAGTCGTTTCAGTTGCTGGGGAACCTCACGGCGCGCGAGAACATCCTGCTGCCCCTCGAGCTGCTCGAACGGCCCGACGCGCCGGCACGAGCCGACGCCCTGCTGCAAACCGTCGGACTGGCCGATCGCGGCCGGCACTACCCTTCGCAGCTCTCGGGAGGAGAGCAGCAGCGCGTCGCCCTGGCCCGGGCATTCGCCGGCCGCCCGCCCCTGCTTCTCGCCGACGAACCGACCGGCAACCTCGATAGCGCCACCGGGGAGATCGTCCTGAGGATCATGACGCGCCTCCAGAAAGACCATGGGACCACGCTGGTGCTCGTGACGCACGATCCCGCCGTGGCCTTCCTGGCCGACCGCCGCGTGCATCTGAGCGACGGACGCATCGTGCGCGAGGAACGGCCGGTGCCGGAAAGGATGCTGCCATGAGCCCCTCCTTTTTCCTCAGGCAGCTCGCGCGGGAATGCCGGGGCGCCCTGCCGCGGCTTCTTTTTTTCACCGCCTGCCTCGCCGTCGGTGTGGCGGGCGTGGTGGCGGTGGCGGGACTGGCCGCCGGCATCGAGCAGGGGATCCGATCCGGAGCCCGGGATCTTCTCGCGGCGGACCTGATCGTCGAGGGGCGCCGGCCGCTTCCGCCCGAGCTGGACGGGGCCGTGGCCTCTCTCGGCCGGGCGCGCTCCGCCACGATCAAGCTGATCGCGACGGTCGTCGCGGCCCCCCCACGGGGGTCCACGCCGGGCCGGAGCCTGCTGGTCAACCTCAAGGCCGTGGACGGCGGGTATCCTTTCTACGGAAAGCTTCTCCTGGATCCCGATCGGCCGCTTCAAGAGCTGCTCGGGCCGGCGAGCGTCGTCGTGGCGCCCGAGGTGCTGCACCGACTCGATCGCGGGATCGGCGACACGATCAGGATCGGTGGGGTCGATTTCGATATCGCCGGAACGGTCCTCGAAGAACCGGACCGGATGGATATCGGGCTCTCGCTCGGCCCGCGGGTCTTCCTGTCGGCTCGAGGGCTGGAGCGCACGGAGCTTGAGGGGTTCGGCAGCCTGATCAGGTACCAGCGACTGATCAGGCTCGAGGGAGATGCCGGCGCGTCGCGCGCCCGCGCGGTGGCGGATTCCCTGCGCCGGAGCTTGCCGGGCGCCGCGTTCCTGCGCATCCACTCCTTCGCCGAGGCCCAGCCGGGCCTGCGTTCCGCCTTGAGGCGCGCGGAGCGTTTCCTGGGGCTGGTGGCGCTGCTGTCGCTGCTGGTTGGCGGGATCGGCGTCGCCCAGGCGGTGCGGGCCTGGCTGGCGGGGCGCAGAGATGCCATCGCGGTGCTCAAGAGCCTCGGCGTCCGCCCCCGCGAGATCCTGGCGTTGTACCTCGGGCAGACGTTGCTGCTGGGGCTGGCGGGCAGTCTCACGGGAGTCCTCGCCGGGTCGCTGCTGCAGGCCGCCCTGCCGTGGATGCTACCGGATGTGGCACGCCTGCCGCTGGAGGGTCCGTTTCAGCCGATGGCCGCGCTGCGCGGAGTGGCCCTGGGATTGGCCGTGTCGGTTCTGTTCAGCCTGCCGCCTCTTCTGGGCATCCGCCGCGTGTCGCCGGCGAGGGTCTTTCGCAGCGAGGCGCGACCGCTGGGCGGCAGCCCGCTCGCCTGGTGCGGAGCCTGGGGAGTGCTTCTGGCCGGAGTGACCATGATGGCGGGCGTGCAGTCGGGATCGACGCGGCAGGGCCTCCTGTTCGTCTCGGCTATCGCGGCGGTCCTCGGCCTGCTGACGCTGTCGGCATCCGGACTGTCGCGCCTTGTCGCCAAGGTCCCTCGCGGCGCCGCTCGCGTCTGGGTCCGTCATGGGCTGGCGGCCCTGAGCCGTCCGGGAGCGGGAACGCTCTCGGCGATCGTCGCGCTGGGGATGGGCGTGCTCGTCGTCCTCTCGATGTACCTCGTTGAACGGCGCCTCAGCCAGCAGCTGAGCGCGCAACTGCCGACCCGGGCGCCGGCGGCCTACCTGGTCGACATCCAACCGAGCCAGTGGGAGGGTGTCAGGCGGCTGCTCGAGCGCTCCGGCGCCACGCGCATCGAGTCGGTCGCGGTGACGATGGCCCGGCTCGCGGCGGTGGAGGGAACACCCGTGAAGGATCTTCTGGCCTCGACTCCCGAGCACGGCCGGGCCCACTGGATCTACAGGCGCGAGCAACGCTTGACCTCGATGGAGAAGCTTCCAGAGGATAACGTCCTCATCGAGGGCAAGCTGTGGTCCGATCCGGCGAAGAACGAGATCAGCCTCGAGAGGCAGTTTGCCGAGGATCTGGGCGTTCACCTCGGATCGGTCCTGAGCTTCGACATCCAGGGCGTCCCGCTGGACCTGGAAGTGACCAGCCTGCGGGATATCGAATGGCGGGGGTTGGGCCTCAATTTCCTGATGGTGGTCGAGCCGGGCGTGCTCGAGAAGGCTCCGCAGTTCCGTATCGCCGCGATCCATCTGCCGGCGGCGGCCGAGCAGATCACGCAGGATCGCCTGGCCGAGGCCTTCCCGAACGTGACGTACTTGCGGGTGCGGGAGATCCTGGAGAAACTGGCCGCTCTGGT
>JBHHZN010000159.1:0-6203 GCA_046758155.1 Acidobacteriota bacterium
ATTCCGGGGGGTCGTTTGCGTTCACGAACTCCCGGATCCAGCCCAGGCTGAACTTCACGAGGCGCCCCGGAACTGCTCCAAGAATCGGAGATCGTTCTCGAAAAGCAGGCGAATATCAGTGATGTCGAACTTCACCATGGCGATGCGATCGATGCCCATTCCGAACGCGAATCCCGTGTACCGCTCGCTGTCGTATCCGACGCCTTCGAACACGGCCGGGTGAACCATTCCGGCGCCGCCCATCTCTATCCACCCCGAATCCTTGCAGGTCCGGCAGCCGGTCCCGTCGCAGGCGAAACACGAGACGTCGAACTGGGCACCGGGTTCCACGAAGGGGAAGTACGAAGGCATCAACCGCACCCGCACCTTCGGGCCGAACAGTCGCCGGCTCATCTCCAGAAGGGTTCCCTTCAAGTCGGCCAGGCTGACGCCGTGGTCGACGGCGAGTCCCTCGACCTGGTGGAAGACCGGCGAATGCGTGGCATCGGGAGTGTCCCGCCGGAAGGCCCGTCCCGGACAGATGATCTTCAGGGGCGGGCGGCATTTCATCATCGTGCGCACCTGCACGGGCGATGTGTGGGTTCGCAGGAGTCCGCCGCCGTCCAGGTACAGCGTGTCCTGCATGTCGCGGGCCGGGTGATCGGGCGGGATGTTCAAGGCCGTGAAGTTGAAGAAATCGGACTCGATCTCCGGTCCCTCCTCGACCTTGAATCCCATCTCCAGGAAGATCTCCTCGATCTCCTCGCGAACAATCGTCAAGGGGTGGGCCGTTCCGAAAAAAGACCTGACACCCGGCAAGGAGATGTCAAATGGACCGGTTGCGCTGTCGGTGCCGGAGGGCCGGCCGGCGAGAGCTCCGAGGAGGGATTCCTCGATCTCGCGTTTGAGCTTGTTGGCCGCGGCTCCCACGGCGCCGCGCGACTCCGCAGGCAGCGCCTTGAGACCCTTCAGGATGGCCGTCAGTCGCCCGCGGCTGCGGCCGAGGAAATCATGGCGAACCTCTTGAATCGCCGCCTGGTCGCCGGCGGCGACCGCTCGGTCGAGCCGACGGCGAAACTCTTCGCTCAGCTCTTCGAGTTGCTTGACTGCGTCCCGCTTCACTCTGTCCGGCCGCGCGTCAGGCGGGGGGAGCGCCGGCGGACTGCGCCGCTCGGGCCTTGCCTGCGATCTCGGCGAACGCTTCCGGATCGCGAACGGCCATATCGGACAGGATCTTCCTGTCCAGGATGATTCCGGCCTTGTTCATCCCACAGATGAGCTGGCTGTAGGAAAGCCCGTTGAGTCGAGCCGCCGCGTTGATCCGGACGATCCAAAGGCGTCGGAAATCCCGTTTCCGCGCCCGCCGGTCCCTGTAGGCGAAACGGAGGGATCGATCCACCGCCTCCTTGGCGATCCGGTGGAGCCGTCCTTTCGCCCCGTAGTAGCCGCGGGCAAGTTTGAGTATCTTGCGGCGGCGTTCCTTGCGCTTGTTGCCCCTTTTCACCCTAGGCACGGTCGTCTCCTGTCGCGGGTCCCCCCCCTCTACTGGTAGGGGATCATCCGGCTGGTGCGGCGCTGGTCGGCCTTGCTGACGGTCGTGGGCTGGTCGAGGTGCCGCTTTCGCTTCGATGCCTTCTTCGTCAGAATGTGGCTCTTGTACGCTTTGGATCTCTTGATCTTTCCCTTCGCGGTGATCTTGAACCGCTTGGCGGCGCCGCGATGGGTTTTCAGCTTCGGCATGGATTCACGCCCCTCATGACTTTTTCGCAGACAGGATCATCGACATGAATCGACCCTCGATCTTGGGCTGCGTCTCGACCACGACGTCCTCGGCCAGTTCCTTCTGCAGGCGTTCCAGGATGCGGCGACCGTAGTCGGGATGCGCCATTTCTCGGCCTCGGAACATGATCGTGACCTTGACCTTATCGCCGTCGCCGAGGAACCTCTCGATGTGCTTCTTCTTGAACTGGTAGTCATGCTCCTCGGTCTTCGGTCTGAATTTCACCTCTTTGACATGGATCAGTTTTTGTTTTTTTCGAGCATCGTGATTCTTCTTGCTCTGCTCGTAAAGGTACTTGCCGTAATCGAGAAGCCGGCAAACCGGAGGTGCCGACTGGGGCGCGACCTCGACCAGGTCCAGACCTCGCTCCTTGGCCAGTGCCAGCGCAGTGGGTGGGTCCATGATGCCCAGCTGACTCCCGTTCTCGTCGATCACCCGGATCTCTCGGACGCGGATTTTCTCGTTGACGCGGATTCTGTTGCCTATGGACTCTCCCTCCTGGTCAGGGCTTGAGTGCCCGATGACTCACAAGATCTGATAGCATATCGCGAAACTCGTCAAGATGCATCGTCCCGCGATCGCCCTGGGAGCGACTCCGCAGGGCGATCGTCCCGGCCTCGACCTCGCGATCCCCGATGATCAGCATGAACGGCGTCTTCTGCATCTGGGCATCCCGGATCTTGTGGCCGATCTTCTCACCACGCCGGTCCAATGCCACTCGAAAACCGTCTGCTTTAAAGCGGCCGGCGATCCGGTCGGCGTAATCGTTCACCCGATCGGTGATGGGAAGGATGGCGGCCTGGACCGGCGCCAGCCAGGCGGGGAAAGCCCCGGCAAAGTGCTCGATCAAGATCCCCATGAAGCGCTCCAGCGAGCCGAGCATCGCCCGGTGGATCATCGCCGGGCGCCCCTCGCCCCCGTCCGGGGCCGCATAGCGCAGATCAAATCGTTCCGGCATCGTGAAATCCACCTGGATCGTGCCGAGCTGGTGCTCCCGGTGCAGCGCGTCCAGGACCATGAAATCGATCTTGGGCGCGTAGAAGGCCCCCTCGCCGGGGTTCATCCGGAAGGTGATGCCCTCGTCCCCGAGCGCTTGGCGCAGGATGTCCTCGGCATGCCGCCAGATCTCCTCGCGGCCCTGGGCCTTCTCCGGGCGCGTCGCCATGTAGACCCGGGCCTCGAACCCGAAGACGCCGTAACACTCGCGGATCATGCGGATCGTGGCACGAACCTCCTCGCGGATCTGATCCGGTGTGCAAAAGATATGAGCATCGTCTTGGGAAAACGAGCGCACCCGGGTCAGTCCGGCCAGGACACCGGATCGTTCGAAGCGATGCAACCGGCCGAAATCGGCCAGCCGCAACGGCAGGTCCCTGTAGGAGCGCCGCTCCGAGCGGTACAGGACCGTGTGTGCCGGGCAATTCATCGGCTTGACGGCGAAGCGCTTCTCGCCGGCTTCGGCGAAGTACATGTTCTCCTTGTAATTCGCCAGGTGCCCGGATCGCTCGAAAAGCGACACGTCGAACATCTGGGGCGTGATGACCTCGTCATAGCCGTAGCGCCGGTACAGTTCACGGACATACTCGACCAGCACGTTGTAGATGATCGTCCCTTTGGGATGGAAAAAGGGGGCAGCGGGCGATTCCTGGTGGAACGTGAGCAGTCCCAGCTCGCGGCCGAGCTTGCGGTGATCGCGTCGCTTGGCTTCCTCGATCAGGGCGAGGTGCTCTTCGAGTTCCTTGGTCGAGAAGAACGATGTCCCGTAGATCCTCTGCAGCTGCGCGTTGTGCTCATCGCCTTTCCAGTACGCTCCCGCGACCGAGAGCAGCTTGAAGGCTTTCACGCGGCCGGTCGAAGGCAAGTGCGGGCCGCGGCAAAAGTCGATGAAGTTCCCCTGGCGGTAACACGAGACGGTCTCACCGCCCTTCTCGCGGACCAGCTCGACCTTGAGGGCATCCGCCTGCTCCTCGAAGATCTTCACCGCCTCCTCCTTCGGCATCTCCACCCGGTCGATCGCGTAATCCGCGGCCGCCAGCTCCCGCATCTTGCTCTCTATCTTTTCGAGGTCCTGCGGTGTAAAGGGTTGCTCGCGGAGGAAATCGTAATAAAATCCACCCTCGATCACCGGCCCTATCCCGATCTGGACCGTGGGATACAGAGCCTTGACCGCGTGAGCCGTCAGGTGGGCGGCGGAATGCCGCAAGACGTCGAGTGCTTCAGGGTCTTTCGAGGTCAAGACTCTCAGGGGTCCGCTCGCGTCGAGGCGTCGGCCCAGATCGAGCACCTCGCCATCATGGATGGCCGCCACCGCATCCTTGGCAAGCCGGGGCCCGATGGCGCGGACGACATCGCGCACAGCAACGCCCTTCGGAAAGGAGAGCTGCTTTCCGTCCGGGAGCGTCACGAGGATCGATTCGCCCGAGACCGTGGTGGACATGAGATGCGACTTGAAACAAACATGGTAGGCGCGAGCGGATTTGAACCGCTGACCCCTACCGTGTCAAGGTAGTGCTCTCCCCCTGAGCTACGCGCCTACGGTGAAAAAAATCAACATGGGGACGGGTAGGGAGAAGAAAAACCCGGCCAGACTCTCCAGATGATAATGCCAAGTGGTGGAAAAATATAGCAGAGCCATGAAACCACTGTCAACGAGGCAGGATCCGTCGTGGTTGAGGATTTTCCCTTTGGCGGTGGGGTTTCTGGCGGCTGCGGTCTTCTCCGGATCGGTGATCAACGGGTTCACGTTCGATGATCCCCACATCGTCGTGGAGAACCCCCTGGTCACCGGAGACGGAGGCCTGGTCAAGATCTTCACCTCCCACTACTGGGCCGGCGAGGATGCCCGCTCAGCCTTGTATCGGCCGCTGACGGTCGCGACCTACTGGATCAACTGGCGCCTGGCCGGGATGTCACCATTCAGCTACCACCTGGTGAATATCGTGTTGCATGGGGCGGTCACCGGCATTTTTTTTCTCCTCCTCAAGCGCCTCGCAGGCTCTCCGGCCCCGGCCTGCGCGGCGGCGATCCTCTTCGCCACCCACCCGGTCCATACCGAGGCCGTGGCCAGCATCGTCGGGCGGGCCGAGCTTCTCGCGGCCCTTTTCGTGGGGTTGGCCTGGTTGTGGCGCGATCGGACCGGGCCGGCGCTGAGCTTGTTCGCGTGCGGGATGCTGGCCAAGGAAAACGCCGTGATACTCCCCGTGTTGCTGGCCGTGGAGGACCTGCTCAGCGCGAGGTCCCTCCGGTGGAGGCGGTATGTCCCGTTCGTGGCGGCGGCGGGAGGGTTCTTGCTCCTGCGGTGGCAGGTCGTTGGGCCGGTGATCGGCGCGCTGGAAGGCCCGTTCGTCCACGAGCCCACGGTACATCGTCTCCTGACGGCCATCGCCGTGCTGGGACGATACGTCTGGCTGATGATCTTTCCCGTCACCCTCTCGGCCGACTACTCCTTCGATCAGATCCCGGTGGTGACCACGCCGCTCGACCCGGGCTTCCTGGCCGGAGCCGCCGTCATGCTCCTCGGTTGGCTTCTGGTGCGCGGAGGATGGCGCCGATGGCCGGCCGTGGCGATGGGCGTGCTGGTGTTTTTCATCGCCCTGCTCCCGGTCAGCAACCTCCTGTTCGGAATCGGCGTGATGATGGCCGAGCGACTTCTTTACTTGCCGTCGCTGGGACTGTGCCTCGCCGCGGGCGCAGCGATGGCGTCGGGACTACTCGCTATGGGAACGCGGCGTCTCGTCGCCGCGACGTGTCTGGTTGCGCTGGCGCCCGCCACCGTGCTGACCCTCAGGTCGGTCGTGCGGACCTGGGACTGGTTCGATCAGCTCAGCCTGTTCGAGGCGACCGTGCGCACCTCGCCAAACAGCGCCCTCGCCCACGTCAACCTGGGCAGTATCTATCAGGCGATGGGACGGCTGGTGGAAGCGGAGGCATCGTACCGTCGGGCGATCGCCATCGCCCCGGACCGTCCCGGACCGTACTACAACCTGGCCACGGTGCTGGAGAAGACCGGTCGTCCCGAAGAAGCGATCATCGAGTATCGCGAGGCGCTCAGGCTCGATCCCGGCAACGTTCGCGCGCTGAATAATCTGGGGAAAGCCCTGCTCGCTAGACGCCGCGTGCGGGAAGCGATCGCCATGCTCTCCCGCGCCGTCACCATCGCCCCGGAGGCTCCCAAGCCGGCGGTCAACCTCGCGGCGGCGTATCTGCAGGCCGGGGATCTCGACCGGGCCGGCCGGCTGGCGCGACAGGTGCTGGCCTCCCGGCCCGAGGATGAAGCAGCGCGGAGAGTCCTCGCCGAGGTCGAGCGTCGTGCCGCGACGGCCCGGTGAGGAGCGGCGTGCAACAGCGCGAACGATCGGGCGTCCGGTTGCTGACTCTGGGGGTCTTCCTGCTCGCGTGTGTGATCTACGTTCCCAGCCTGGCCGATCGCTTCGTTTTCGACGAT
>JBHHZN010000160.1:0-6183 GCA_046758155.1 Acidobacteriota bacterium
GGGACCACGCTTTACCTCGCCTACCTCGTGCGAGGCGGCCGCGTGGCGCAGGCGGGCGAGGTCGCATGGCAGGGCTGGTTCGTCTGGTCGGCGCTGCTGGCCATGGCGCTCGGCGTGGGGCATGTGATCGGCGGCCTGACGCGGCTCGGGTCGATCGCCACGATGATGGTGGCCGCCGGCGCCGTAGGGCCGCCGGCGCGCAGGCATCGGGTCCGGCGGCGCGTGGCGGTGGTCTGGACGGTCGTGGGGCTGGCGGGCGTCACGGCGGCGCTGGTCTTCGTGCCGGCGGGGGCGGGGGACCGCACGCCTCCTGCGTTTCGGCCTCGGCCGAGCTCGGGCAGGATCGTGGTGATCGGCGTCGACGGTCTGAGCTCCGATCTGCTCGACAGGATGACGGCGCTGGGTGTCTGCCCCACCATCGCGAGGCTCGAGCGGACGGCGGCGCGATACGCGATCGCGCGTGAGCCGGGTCTCACGCCGCCGCGCGCCTGGACCACGATAGCGACGGGCCGCCCGGCGAGCGAACACGGTGTCCTGGGGTACAGCGCGGGGCCGATACCCGGAGTCTCCACGCTCGTGCAGGAGACGAGGCGTTCGGCCGGCCTGTCGCTCGGCCTGCTCATGCCGCCTCTGTTCCGTTCCCGGGCGCCGGTCGATGCCGGGTTCCGCCGCGCGAAAGCGCTCTGGGAGATCCTCCCCGGCGGCGGCGTGCCCACCGCCGCCGTGAACTGGTGGGCGACATGGCCCGCCGGACGGGGGCCGGCCGTCGTCATGAGCCAGAGGGCCTTCATCCGGTTCAGCGCCGGCGCGGCGCCGCATGAGGATGTGTGGCCGCCGAGCCTGCAGAGGAGTCTGTCGAGCAGCTTCCAGCCCGACCGGCGTGAGGCGCTCTCCTTGCTGAGGGGGTTCTTGATGGGGGGCGACGAGGGCGGCCTGGCGCAGCGCGCCGGCTTGATAGACGGCTACCATGCCCGCGTCGCCGGGAGGCTCCTCGACCAGGCCTCCCTCCGCGTGCTGCTCCTGTACCTGCCCGGTATCGACATCCTGCGATCGGGCCAAGCAGGGGCGGCCAGCGCGCCGGTCACCCGGCTGGTGGCCCACCTGGACGCTTTGATCGAGCCGTTCGTCCGGCGCATGACCGACCAGGACCTGCTCCTGCTGGTCGGTGATCCGGGCCGGCAGGAGGCGGGAGGTGCGGTCGCGCCGGGAGTTCTGCTCGTCCGGAGCGGGAGGATCGCCGTGGCCGGACGCCGGTCGGAGACGATCTCCCTGCTGGATCTCGCCCCGACGGTTCTCGCGCTGGCGGGCTTCCCGATGGCGGAGGATCTGCCCGGTCGTCCGGTCCTCGACTTCCTGGATGAAAAGGCCCGCGCTCGACTTTCTGCGGGCAAGATCAGCACTTTCGGAGATCGCCCGTCCCCGGCGGGAGAGGAGGCGGCCGACCCGCTGGATGAAGAAGTTCTTGACCGACTCCGGAGTCTCGGGTACATAAGGTAGTGACAGGGGGCTTTTACCGCTCCAAATGCCGCGTCAGTCGGAAAAAAACGAAATATTTGTCTTTGACGGTGTAGGGCTTTGAGGGTATATTCCTCAAGAATTTCTTGGCTAATTGTCTGATTTCATTGAGATGTCGAGGTCTCCGGGCGTATTGACGGTGGAGATGTTGCTCCGGCAGGTCCTCGAGGGCCGGAAGGGGCGTACCCTCATGACGGTGGCCAGCGCGAGCATGCGGCCGCGTCTGGAGGAGGGGGACCGCATCCTGGTCCAGAACGTGACGCCGCGAGTCCTCAGGCCCGGGGATGTCGTGGTGTTCGCGAGTGAAAAAGCCGGCGTGGTTGTTCATCGGCTGGTCTGGAGGAAACCTCTCTTCGGGCTGCCGAAGCGGATCTACACGAAGGGCGATGCGCTGGACCGCCTGGATGTGAGCATCCCGGCGAACCGGATCCTGGGGAGGGTCACGGGAGTTGTGAGGGGGGGAAGCCAATCGAACCCAACGGTTCTTGCAGATCGGATCCGCTGCCTCGTCCTGGCGGCTCGCTGCGGTTTCAAGCGGTGGCTGCGCAGAGGGGGTGGTCCGCTGCCGGGACGGACACCGTCCCGGTTGGACCGGGAGGAGCGCCGGTGACGGCCCTCGCGGCGGCGGCGCAGCGGCACCGGACGCCCGACGCGGAGTTCATTCCGGACTTGATGTTCCACCGGAGCGAGGCCCCGGCCGAGCATTCCGGAGAGCTCACCCTGACGGTCGGCGGGATCACGACGCGGCTGCGCGGGCTCTCATCCGATCACGTGTCGGCCCTGCGCGAGCGGTACGGGATCTTCTGTCGCGACGACGGCCGGGATCCGTTCGACGTCGCGGTCAAGCAGGTCGGCCGCCGCGGATTCCTCCTTCCGAAGGGGATCGCCGGGGAGATCTACCGGGTCGCGATCCGCTCGCAAGGGGGAGTCCTGCTCGCGACATCTTACGAATGGGCCGGCTGGATCGACCGGGCTCGCCGGACCGGCGGGTTGACGCTGAGCGCCTCGGCAACGACCGACCCGAAAGCGCTCGACCGGAGCATCGAGAACTTCCTGCGCGTGCTGTACTCGCAGCTCGTCGTGAGACAGGACGGTTTCCTCCTGCACGCGGCGGGGCTGGTCCGCGGGGGCCGAGCTTACCTGTTCTTCGGCCCGTCCGGTGCGGGAAAGACCACGGTCGCGAAGCTCAGCCCCGAGGCCACCTTGCTCTCGGACGACCTGACACTGGTGACCCGAAGCGACGCCCCCGGAGGCGTGGCCGGGGCGTGCAGCGTCCCTTTCCGCGGCCTGCTCGCGCCGAGGCCCGAGAGCGACACCGTTTACCCGGTCGCGGGATTCTTCAGACTGATTCAAGACGAGACCGATCACCTGGTGGCGCTGCGGGGCGCGCGGGCGATCGGGGCGATCGTGGCGAGCCTGCCGTTTGTCACCGAGAGGCCCGAGACCGCCGGCGAGGCGATCGAGGTGGTCCGCCTGGCGGCCGCGAGCGTGCCGGTGTTCGAGCTGCACTTCCGCAAGAGCCGGGCCTTCTGGGATGTCATCGAGGCGAGCGATCGCGCGGCGAGTCGTCGTGGGGGGAGAGCATGACGGAAAAATCCGTCCCCCTTCGCAAGCACCCGGATGCGGCGTCACGTGTGTTCGACGGCGAGGCCTTCATCGTCTTGCCGCATCGCGGCCAGTACAAGATTCTCAACGAAGTCGGCACCAGGGTCTGGGATCTCCTGGATGGCGAGCGGACCACGCGTGACATCGCTCAGGTCATAGCCGAGGAATACGACGTGACCATCGAGCGCGCCCTGAGCGACATCGAGGAGATGGTCTCGGATCTGCGATCCCAGGGAATGCTGGCGGACGAGGATACCGGAAAGGTGGCCTGAAGACGATGTCTAGCGAACCCATCGCGAGCAAGACGAACCCTTACACCGACATGATCGCCCGGAGCTGGAACCAGGCTCTGCCCATGACGGCGTTGTGGGAGATCACATACGCCTGCAACCACAAGTGCGCCTTCTGCTACAACTGCCCCGAGAGGGGGCGGCGCGAGCTGCGCAAGGAGGAGATCATCGCCGGCTTGAGGAAGATCGCCGATCTGGGCTGCATCTTCCTGTCCCTGAGCGGGGGGGAACCGCTGACGCGTCCTGATTTCTTCGATATCGCCTGGGCCGGCAAGAAGCTGGGGTTCGCTCTGCGCGTTTACACCAACGGCTACCTGGTTGATGAGATCGTGGCGCGACGGTTCAAGGAGTTGATGCCCTTCGAGATCGAGATATCCGTCCATGGCTCGAACGCCGCCTCGATGGATCGGTTGACCGGGGTGCCCGGCTCGTTCGAGCGCGTACTGCGGGGGGTGAAGCTGCTGCGGGCGCACGATCTCAAAGTCAACCTGAAATGCCCGATCACCAAGTGGAACCAGTGGGAGGTCCGGGACATCAAGGCGCTGGCCGAGGGCCTCGGCTGTCACGCGGAGTTCGATCCGGTCATCACGCCGCGTGACGACGGAGACACCAGCCCGCTCGCCCTGCAGGCCGATCGTGAGTTTCTCGAAAAACTGTGGTCCCCGGAGTACGCCGACGTGACCCATGAAGAGGCGCCGGTGCCGCGTAACGATACCGTCGTCCAGGCGAACTGTGGGACGGGACGATCCACGGTCGCGCTGGATCCGTACGGGAACATCTACCCTTGCGTGCAATGGCGGCGTTCGGCCGGTTTGATCACGCAGGTGGAGGATCTACGGGCTTTGTGGAAGGGTTCGCCCGTGCTCAACGAGGTCCGCCGCATCGCGATGGAGATCCCCAAGACGACGCTGCGAACCTGCGAGTCGGGGGAATTCTGCGCGTTCTGTCCCGGCGTCGCGGAGGTCCAGACGGGAGATCCACGCAACATCTACCCGCAGGTGAAGATGACTTCGGAGATCCGCAAGCAGAAACACTCGGATTATCTTTCGATCCAGAGCAAGACGACGTCCTAATTCGAGGGGGGTTGAATGAAGAAGACCTACGAAAAGCCCGCGATCAAACACAGCGAGGATGTTGAAGCCCGGGCCGTGGCGTGCGCCAAGACGGGCGACGCGGACTGCGGCGGCATGCCTCTGACCAGCTAGGGGAGACTCTGGTCGCCAGCTTGGTGAAGGGTGGAGTAAAATACGGGCCTCGCGCCTGCAAGGAGGTGTTGCATCGCCTGGGGCGGCTTCCCAGGGGATGCGTCGACACGCCGTGCAGGCAGGGGGGGATTGGTCCACTTGGTTTTGCCAGCATGAAGGAGATGGAAGCCTCATGAAGAAGACTTACGAGAAGCCGGCGATCGTGCACACGGAGGAGATCGAGGCGCGTGCGGTCCAGTGCTCCAAGACCAGCACTGTGGACTGCACGGGTCCGCTCACGAGCTAGAGAACACAGTTCCATCCATCCCCCTCGTTAAGGAAGGGGGAGGCTGGCGCGACGAAAGAGCGATCCGATGAGAAAATATTTGGTTCTCGTTGGGTTCGCCGCGCTGGTCGCGCTGGGAAGCGGCGAAGCTTTAACCGAAACCGCCGGAATCACTGGTGGAGGGGACCGATGGCGGTTCCGGTTAAAGCTTGTCGCGCCGGAGCCGAACATCCGGATCCAGACGGGCCGCGGCGCAAGCGGTCCGGTCATCTCGATTCCCACCTTCGAGGCCGCTGAGACTCGGGGGCGGACGGCAATGGGGCCTGCCCCGCTGCCGGTCAAGGTGGTCCGGGTGGCGATACCGGAAGGGGGCCGCGTGAGCCTGGAGATCATCCAGGCTCACTCGTCGATGCCGAGCCCACTGCGGCGCAAGCCAGAGGCGAGCCCCATCAACAAGCGGCCGCTCGGGCCGCGGGCCGGGCGCCCGTCCGGCTGGGCCAGGTCGGGTACTTCCGCGAGCAGAGATTCGCGGAGGTCGTGTACACGCCGGTCGTGCCCGCGCCGGCCTCGCCGGCGAACGGGCCGGCGGCCCCCGGATTCCTGTTCTACCCCGACGTCTCCGCCGATGTGATCGTGGAGAGCACGAGCCGTGGCGCCGCCGTCCGGTCGGGCCCGGGTTACAGGCCGGATCCTTTCTTCGAGGAGGCCTACGAGACCGCGTTCATCAACTACGACCGGAACCGATCCCTGCGCGGCGGGCCGGGCGGTGCGCCCGTTGTTGCCGGCCTGTCCGGCGCCGCGGCGGCCACGGCGCCCCCGGTGGGATCTCGGTTGTTCGGCTCGGCCGCCACGCCGGTCTACCGGCTGATCGTCCGCGAGGACGGCATCTACCGGCTCACCTACAGTTACCTGCTCGATCCCGTGACGGGCGTCGCTCCCGGCCTCGCCGGCGTCGACCCGGCCACCTTCAAGCTGATGAACAAGGGTGTGGAGGTGCCGATACGCGTGGTGACAGCCGTCGCCGGGACCTTCGCGCCGGGGGATTTCATCGAGTTTTTCGGCGAAGGACTGCTCGACGAGCCGGACCTCCTGCTCAATTTCGATTTCGACACACTGGGGCAACCGCTGCAGCCGGACATCTTCCAGGCGAACGACTTCACCGACGAGAACGTCTATTTCCTGACGGTCGCGGCGGCGGATCAGCCGGCGATGCCGGAACGCCCCTCGGCACCGGCGATGCGCACGCCTCCGGACCACTTCCAGGCGACCGCCCGCGTGGAGGTGGACGATGCCTACCGCCCCC
>JBHHZN010000161.1:0-6182 GCA_046758155.1 Acidobacteriota bacterium
CTCCCCGTTTCTGGCTCGACCCGGACCGGGACCACTGCCCCTTGCTCCCCCGCCCGGCGGTCTTGCCCTGACCCGAGCCGGGCCCCCGCCCTATCCTCTTTCGCCTGCGGACCGCTCCCTTGGGGGGCGAGAGGGTGTGCAATCGCATCGGCCTATCTCCGCTCACAGCAACTCCACCAGGTGGCGGACGGCGAAAATCATTCCGCGCACCGCTTCATTGTCAGGCAGCTCGACGATCTGGTTCATCCGCCTCAGGCCGAGCGAGCGCAATGTTTGCTTGTGCCGCTCCTGGCCCCCGATGCCGCTGCGGACCTGTTTCACCCGCAGAGTCTTGGTCGATGGGGGTCGCTTGGCGGTCCGGGAGGCCATGTCAGTTCTCCAGCTCCTCGACCTCCTTGCCGCGCAGCTTGGACAGAGTCTCGGCATCCTTGAGGTTCTTGATCCCCTCGAACGTCGCCCGCACGACATTGTGAGGGTTGTCGGTCCCGAGGCACTTGGTCAGGATATCGCCGACGCCCGCCGACTCCATGATCGCGCGCACCGTGCCTCCCGCGATGACGCCGGTGCCCGGGCTCGCGGGCCGCAGCAGGACCCGGCCGGCACCGTAGTGCCCGATGATCCGATGAGGCACGGTCGAGCCTTTCAGGGGCACCTTGATCAGGTTCCGCTTGGCCTTCTCCACGCCCTTGGCGATGGCGGAGGGGACCTCCTTGGCCTTGCCCACGCCGAAACCGACCACTCCTCTGCCGTTGCCCACGACGACGAGGGCGCTGAAGGAGAAGTTCTTGCCTCCCTTCACGACCTTCGTGACACGGTTGATATGCACGACCGTGTCCTTGAACTCCGAGGTCGTCCGTTCCATGCGATCGTCGCGACTCCTCGCCATCAACGGTCTCCAGTCAAAACTTGAGTCCTTGCCCACGGGCGGCGTCAGCCAGGGCTTTGACTCGTCCGTGGTACACATAACCACCGCGATCGAAGGCCACCTCGGTGATGCCCGTCTCGGTCAACCTTCGGGCGATCACTTCACCGACGCGCTTGGCGGCCTCGATGTTGCCCCCGTTCCCGAGGGTGGCCTTGACATCCTTGTCGATACTCGAGGCGGAGGCCAGGGTGACTCCCTTCTCGTCGTCGATCGCCTGCACGTAAATGTGATGAAGGCTCCGGAAAACAGCGAGACGGGGCCGCGCGGCCACGCCGAGCACCCTGGCACGATAGCGTCCCCGGCGTCCCCGGCGGATACGATTCTTGTCTTTTCGGATCTGCATCTACGCTCCCGTCTTGCCGACCTTCTTGCGAACGACCTCGCCGGCGTAGCGGATCCCCTTGCCCTTGTAAGGCTCGGGAGGCTTCAGGGCCCTGATCTCCGCCGCCGCCTGTCCCACGCGCTGTCGATCGACGCCCGATATCGCTATCTGCGTGTTCCTCTGGACCTCGATCGTCACCCCATCCGGGATCGAGTAGATCACCGGGTGGGAGAACCCGAGGGCAAACTCCACCTGCTTGCCCTTGACGGCCGCCCGGTACCCGATCCCCTGGATTTCGAGCTGCTGCTTCCAGCCGGACGTCACACCGGCGACGGCATTGGCGAGCAGGGCCCTCGTCAACCCGTGCAGCGCCCGCTGGCGCCGCGCGTCGCTGCCGCGCGTCAGGACGGCCTGGCCCTTGTCGACCTTGCAGTCGATGCCATCCGGACGGAGCGTCGTGAGGTCTCCTTTGGGTCCCTTCACGTGGATCCGGGACTTCTCCACCGTCACGGTGACCCCGTCGGGAATCTTGACTGGAAGTCTTCCTATCCTGGACATGTCCCTCGCCCTACCAAACTCTGCAGAGGACCTCGCCCCCGAGGCCCTTGCGGCGCGACTCGGCTCCCGTCATCACGCCCTTCGATGTCGAGAGGATACTCACGCCGAGGCCGTTGAGAACCCTCGGAATGTCCTTCTTCCCGACGTACACCCGGCGTCCGGAGCGCGAGACACGCTCGATCCCCGAGATCACCCGCTCGCCGTTCGGCCCGTATCGCAGCACGACGTAAAGGATCTTCTTGCCGTCTTCCGTGCCCATCTTGAAATCCGTGATGTAACCTTCCTGCTTGAGGATCCTGGCGATCTCCAGCTTGATGCGCGAGGCCGGCACGCGCGTGGCCTCGTGCTTGGCGCAGATCGCATTGCGCACCCTCGTGAGCATGTCCGCGATCGGGTCTGTCATCATGATCCGTGTTTCCTCGTCGGAGATCCTACCAGCTCGATTTTGTCACACCGGGGATCTCGCCCTGAAGCGCCAGCCTCCGGAAGCAGAGCCGGCACATGGCGAAACGCCGGAGGAACCCCCGTGGACGCCCGCAAAGGCGACACCGATTCCGGTGCCGGCCCCTGAATTTGGGCGTCTGGGTCGACTTGTACATTTTCGCGGTCGTGGCCATCTCGCCCTCAAGCCGCCTTTCTGAACGGCATGCCCAGGGCCTCCAGCAGGGCCCGAGCCTCGTTGTCCGTTCGCGCCGATGTCACAATGGTGATATTCAATCCCTTGACTTGTTCCAGTTTCGATGTGCCGACCTCGGGGAAAATCAGCGCGTCGTTGATCCCCAGCGTGTAGTTGCCCCGGCCGTCGAAAGCGCGCGTCGAGACACCCCGGAAGTCGCGCACCCGTGGCAGAGCGATGCTGACGAGTCGATCGAGGAACTCGTACATCCGCTGACCACGCAACGTGACGCGGCATCCGATCGGCATCCTCTCACGAATCTTGAAATTGGCGATCGACTTCCGGGCACGGGTCACGCTGGGCTTCTGCCCCGTGATGAGCGCCATCTGCTCGACGGCGCCGTCCAGCATCTTGATATCCTCGCGGGCGAGCCCCACCCCCATGTTGATGACGATCTTCAGCAACCTGGGGACCGCCATGAGATTCGGGTAGCCGAACTGCTTCTGCAGCACCGGGGCGATCTCCTCTCTGTGCCGTGCCATGAGCCTCGCGGGTGTGGTCATGTCAGTTTCCCCTATCCAGAGACGCGTCGCACTTCTTGCAGGCGCGCACCTTCGAACCATCCTCCAGGAACTTGTGGCCCACCCGGGTAGGAGCCTTGCATTCCGGGCACACGACCATCAGGTTCGAGACATGGATGGGGCCTTCCTTCTCGACCACGCCGCCCTTGATATTGCGCGACGGATTCGGCCGGGTATGCCTGTGGACGAAGTGCACTCCCTCCACGATGGCCGTTCCTCGTGCCGGCGAGACGGCCAGCACGCGAGACACCTTCTCCTTGTTCTTGCCGGAAATGACCTTGACCGTGTCGCTTTTCCGGACATGGACTCTCGCCCGGGTAGCCATTCAGAGGACCTCCGGTGCCAGGGAGACGATCTTCATGAACTGCTTCTCCCTCAATTCCCGTGCGACGGGGCCGAAAACACGCGTCCCGATCGGCTCGTTATTGTCGCTGATGATGACGGCCGCGTTCTGATCGAATCGAATGTAGCTGCCGTCCCTCCGGCGATGCTCCTTGCGCGTTCGCACGATGACCGCCTTGACGACCTGCCCCTTCTTGATGGTTCCCTGCGGCACGGCTTCCTTTACGTTGGCCGTGATCACATCGCCGAGACGCCCGTACTGACCGCTCGAGCCGCCGCGCACGTGGATACAGGAGATCTTCTTGGCCCCCGAGTTGTCCGCGACATCAAGAATGGTCCGCATCTGTATCACGCGCCGGCCTCCCTGCTGGGCGACCGCCCGGGCGACCGCGCGATGATGCGGGCGATCCGCCAGCGCTTCTTCTTGGAAAGCGGCCGCGTTTCCACGATCTCCACCTGGTCGCCGACATGGACCTGATTGGATGCATCGTGAACGAGGAACCTGGACGTGCGACGGATGATCCGCTTGTAACCGGGATGCTTGACCATCCGCTCGACGGCCACCGTGGCGCTCTTGTCCATCCGATCGCTCACCACGATCCCCACCTTGGATGTGCGTCTCCGCCTTGGTCTAGACCCCTGCGGTTGATCGCCGGATTGTCGGTTCATTTCCCTTCCTTCTTCGGCGAGCCGGCCTCTCGAGCCTTCTCGGTCAAGGCTGTCTTGACTCGCGCCAGGTCCTTGCGCAAGAGGTGGATCCGCGTCGGGTTGTCGGCCTGGCCCGAGGCCACCTGGAAGCGCAGCTTGAAGATCTGCTCGACAAGCTGCGTCTCCTGCAGATTCAACTCATCAACGGTCATCTCCCTGATCTTCGCTGCCCTCATCGTGATCCCCATTCCTCGTCTACTCCGGGACGCTGCACGTAGCGGCACTTGAACGACAGCTTATGGGATGCCAGCCGCATCGCCTCCCTGGCCAGGGCCGGGGCCACCCCCTCCATCTCGAAGATGATCTTTCCCGGCCGGATGACGTCCACCCACGCCTCGGGGGCTCCCTTGCCTTTGCCCATCCTCGTTTCCGCCGGTTTCTTGGTGATCGGCTTCCACGGGAAAACCCGCACCCAGATCTTTCCTCCGCGCTTGATGAACCGCGTCATCGCCACGCGGCCCGCCTCTATCTCGCGCGCCGACAGCCAGCCGCATTCCAGCGCCTTGAGCCCATAATCACCGAAGGCGAGGGTCGACCCCCTGTGCGCCTTCCCCCGGCGCGTGCCACGCTGCTGTTTCCTGTATTTGACCTTGCTTGGCACCAGCATCGGTGCGTCTCCTCAGGCCGCCAGGCCCCGCCGGCCCTCTCTGGACGGGTGTCCTAGTTCCGCCAGTTCTCCCTTGTATATCCAGACCTTCACGCCGATGACCCCGAAGGTCGTCCGCGCCTCCGTGAACCCGTAGTCGATGTCGCTGCGCAGAGTGTGCAACGGTAGGCGCCCCTGCAGGTACCACTCCGAGCGGGCGATCTCATTGCCGCCCAGGCGTCCCGACACGCGGATCTTGACGCCCTTGGCTCCGAAACGCAGGGCGGATTCGATGGTCTTGCGCATGGCGCGCCTGAATGCCACCCGCTTTTCGAGCTGCATTGCCACCGACTCGGAGAGGAGCTGGGCCTCGAGCTCCGGCTTGAGGATCTCCTGGATATTGATGAAAACCTCCCGGCCCGTCTTCTTCTGGACCCCGTCCCTCAACTTGTCGATCTCCGAGCCGCGCTTGCCGATGACGATGCCCGGCCTCGACGTCGCGATATTGATCTTCAGCTTGTTGGCCGCGCGCTCGATATCGATGCGCGAGATGCCGGCATGTGCCAGTCGCTTCTTGAGACTCCGGCGGAGCTGGATGTCTTCATGCAACAGCTCGGCGTACTTGCGATCGGAGTACCAGCGCGACAGCCAGGTTCTGTTGAACCCCAGCCGGAACCCGTATGGATGGACCTTCTGACCCAAAATTCCTCCCTCGGCCTACGTCCCTGAGACGGTGGCGCTTGCCTGCGCCGGCGCCGTCTCGCCGCGCGGACCGAAAAGCTTGATCGTGATGTGACACGTCCGGTGCAGGATCATGAACGCTCTCCCGAACGCCCTGCCACGAAATCGTTTGAAGGTCGGCCCTTGACCGACGAAGACTTCCCCCACGTAGAGCGTATCGACGTCGATCCTCTCCTCTCCCGCTTCGGCATTCGCAACCACCGAGCGAAGGAGCTTCTCCATCGGCCGGGCCACCGCCTTGGGCGACAGCTGCAACAGGCTCATCGCGCCATTGACGTCCAGACCTCGAATCTGGTCGGCCACCAGCCGTGCCTTCTGCGGCGAACAGCGATAGTACTTCAGGGTCGCCTTCGAGACCGGCACTCCGTCGCCACCACGCTTCATTTCCGGCCTCCCACCGTGCTCTCCCCCTTGGTCCGGTGCCCCTTGAAGGTCCGGGTAAAGGAGAATTCACCTAGCTTATGGCCGACCATGTTCTCGGTGATGTAGACGGGGATGAACTTTTTCCCGTTGTGAACAGCGATCGTGTGCCCCACCATTTCGGGGGTCACGGACGAACGGCGTGACCACGTCTTGATCACCTTGCGCTCGAAGCGCCGGTTCATCTCCTCGATCCTCTTCAGGAGAGGAGCGTCCACGAACGGCCCCTTCTTGATCGATCGACTCATGAGCTTCTCACCAACCTGTCCTCACCGCTTGCGCCGGCGCCGGACGATGAACTTGTCCGTTCTCGGATTGTTTCGTGTCTTGTATCCCTTGGTCGGCTTGCCCCAGGGGGTGACGGGATGACGGCCGCCTGAGGT
>JBHHZN010000162.1:0-6171 GCA_046758155.1 Acidobacteriota bacterium
ACGTCTGGCCGGAGTAAAGATCCGGAAGGCGGGCCGGCTGGATGTCCTCGACCCGTAACGTTCCCCAGTCGATCTCCAGGTCGGTCAGGTACGGCTTCGTGACCCAGCGAACGAATCGTTCGACGGCTTCCTTCTCGTTTCCGTCCGGGCGGATGTAGGCATAGGCGCCGTGGCCGAGATCGGCCATCTCGCGCAGGAGATGGTGGTTGACCGAGGATCCGATGCCGAGCGTGAAGATGCGGGCGTCGCCGCGTGCGTCTTGTACCACGTCGAGGATCTGGCTCTCGTTGCCGATATAACCGTCCGTCAGGAAAAAGACGATTCGCAGGAGGGACGGATCCCGCGGCTGCGCCAGCGCCGCCCGGAAGCCTTCCAGCATCATCGTGCCGCCCGAGCCCGTCATGCGCTCCACGGCGGCCAGGGCTCTCCGGATATTCCGATCGGTGTTGTCGAGCGGCGCCGGCGAAAGAACCCTGGCCGCGCCGGCGAACCTCACGATGTTGAACCGGTCGCGCGGGCCCATCGACTCGAGCGCCAAGCGCATGAATCTCTTGGACATCTCGATCGGGAGTCCCGACATGCTGCCCGACTCATCCAGAACGAAGATGATCTCCTTGGGGGCAGCCTCTTCCTCGTCGATTGCCGCCTTGGGCTGGATCAGCAGCGTGAAGAAGCCATCGTCTCCCACGCGGTGCGCGAGGATGCCCACCTCGGGCTCGTCGGCGGCGACGTCCCAGGCCAGCATGAAGTCCTTGTTCGGGATCGTGTCGTGAGAGGCGAGACTGATCACAGCCCGGGTCGGATCGGTCTGCACGACCTCGATCTCATGGCTGTTACTGGCCATCGCATGGATCGGCACACCGGCATCGAGGTGGACCCTCAAGTCGATGTCGTGGCCCGTCCTGAAGCCGGGACGCAGCACGGGGGGATTGATCCGGTTGGCATCGGGGACGATCCCCTGGGGCTGAGAGGGGGGTAAGAAAATCCCTCCGGATGGCGCGCCGGAGTCCCCGGAGGAGACCGGTTGGAGGGGACTGTCCTTCGCCGAGGCGGGGAAGAAACGTGGACCGACGACCATCGGAAAGAGGAACCGATACCGCCCATCCTCGTAGATGAGCTTGTCCACGTAGCGGATGTGCACGCGCACGATGTCGCCCGGCATGATGTTGGCCACGGACTGGGTGAAGATGTTGGGCCTTTCCTGGTGCAGGAGGGCGGCCCGTCGTCCGGCCGAGCGAGCCCGCTCGTAGATCCGCGTGGCCTCCTCGCGGCGATGGATCCGGCCCTGGATCCGTCGATCGCCGACTTCGATCATGAAATCATCGACGGCCGCTCGCTCCGGAAGCGGAAAGAGGTAGATCGCCTCGATGGGCGAATCGAACGGATTCTCGAAGGTCTGGACAACGCTGACCCTGGCGACGAACGCGGAGACTTCGGCCCTGACCTCGGTGTGGCGCAACGGCATCGTGACGGTCCTGCCTTCCGGATTCGAGGCCATGAGAGAACCCTGGTTCGTCTGGAATCCGGACGACAAGGCCGCCGTGCAGGTGACGCAGGAGACAAGGACACACCGAGACACCATGTTGAGCAGGTGGCGCGAGAGATGATGAGAATGCGGGGGAGCCGGGGACGACGATGGATGCATGGGACACCTCCCCTGGCCGGGAGCGAGAATCATGGGCGACCTGGAAGGAGCCGTTCATGTATCTCGCGGTCTGATAGACCCCGACCCGCTGAAAAGGTTCCCTACGCGCGCCCGTCCCCTCTCGGGCTCGGATCTGTCGTTCGCACATTCTTCATCCCGTAATGGCGGGCTCACCGCCGGGGAGGATCTCAGGGAGGCCCATAGGCCCGAATTCATGGTATAAATCCAAGGGCGTTTCGGATGCTTCTTGGCAGGGGGAAATTGTGAGAAACGGAGCCCGGTAGGATGGGATCGGATCGGTGATCCGCCCGGGCGTATACTCGGAGGAGACTAAGGATGGTGCTGGCAAGAGGGCTTCTGCTTCTCGCGATCTTCGGGCTGAGTCAGGGGGCCGCGCTGCCGGAGGAGGAGGTTTCGAGTCACCGGCAGGCCGCGCTGGAGCTTCTCCGCACCATGGGTGTAGACAGGACGATCCTGGCGGGCGCGGATACGATGATCGACCTTCAGCTCAAGCAGAACCCTATCCTTGTTCCCTACCGCGATGTGCTGGAAGAGTGGATCCGGAAGTATCTCAACTGGGAGACTGTCGGGCCGGAATTCGTCGATCTTTACGTCAATGCTTTCAGCGAGGTGGAGCTGCTGGAGATGAGCCAGTTCTACCGGACGCCAACGGGACGCAAGGTTCTTGAGATGATGCCGGTGTTGATGAAAAAGGGGGCGGCGATCGGCCTCGCCATCGCGCGGGAACACAGTGCGGAGCTGGATGAGATGATCCGGGCGAGGGCGAGCGAGCTCGACCAAGGCGAGCAGCGTCCCCAGGATTGAGCGTCCGATCAGGTCCTCTTCGGCGCGCTGAAGCGGTACAGGCCGAAGAGCATCAGCAGCAGGAGCAAGGCTCCGGGCCAGGCTCCTTCATGCACGCCCACGACGGCGAGCACATCGGCGTCGCCGGCCAGCACGATCGGGATCGCCAGGCCTATGCCCACGAGGGCTTCTCCGGTGATGAGCCCGGATGAGAGCAACATCCCCCGCTGCTCGACCTCCTTGCTCTGCTCTCCTGCCGGGTTCTTGCGCAGGGCGCGCTGGACGAAATACGCCACGATGCCGCCGAGGAAGATCGGAGTGGACAGCTCGAACGGCAGGTAGATCCCCACGGCCACCGCGAGCACCGGAGCCCTGAAGGAGGCCGACCGGTGCTCCAGCCAGAGGTCCAGCATGATGATGAGGACGGCCAGCGCCATCCCGATACCGACCATGAGCCAGGGCAGGCCCCCTTCGAAGACCCCCTGCGCCACCGAGGCCATCAAGGTGGCCTGCGGCGCCGTGAGCGAATGCGGCTGCGCCTGGGTCTGCGGGCCGATGCCGTAAGCCTCCAGCAGGAGGTTCAAGACGGGAGCCATCACCAGCGCCGAGACGACGGTGCCGAGGATGAGCATGAGCTGCTGCTTCCACGGTGTCGCCCCGACGAGATAGCCTGTCTTGAGATCGTGCAGGTTGTCGCCCGCGATGGCGGCCGCGCAGGCGACGACCGCCCCGATCAGGATGGCGGCGGCGGGGCCATGCCCGGCGCCGTTTCCGAACAGGGCGAAGATCAGCAACGAGGCGAAGAGAATGGTGGCAATGGTCACGCCCGAGATCGGGTTGTTGGATGAGCCGACCAGCCCCGTCATGTAGCCGGACACGGCCGAGAAGAGAAAGCCAGCGACGATCATGATGGCGGCCATCGCCAGGCTCATCCCGATGGAGCCCACCAGCATGTGGTACAGGAAGAAGAGCGGCACCATCGAGGCGATGATCACCACCAGCACCCACTGCATCGGCATGTCCCGGTCGGTGCGTTCCTGCTCGCCTCCCTGGCGCATCCGCTTGTAGGCCGCGAGGCCCGAGCTGATGCCCGACAGCACGCTGCCGCGCATCTGGACAAGGGCCCAGAGGCCGCCGATGACCATCGCCCCGACGCCGAGGTACCGCGTCTGGGTCGACCAGAGCTCCGAGGCATGCTCGAGCGCCGACAACCCCTCGGGACCCCCGCCCTGCACCGCCGTGAGGATCGGGATCGCGACCAGCCAGTTGAGGGCTCCGCCGACGAACACCAGCACGGCGATGTTCAGGCCGACGATGTAGCCCACCGCGACGAGGGCGGGCGAGAGGTTCGAGCCGAAGTACGCGATGGTGCGGCGGCCGAACAGGTAGTGCGCCCCCTCGATCGTCTCCGCCCAGAGACGGACACCTGTCTGGCAGAGCTTGAAGACAGCGGAGAACAGGGCGGCCCCCACAACGAGCTTCACCCCCGAACCGCCGCGCTCGCCGGTCTCCAGCACCTCGGCGCAGGCGATCCCTTCGGGGAACTGGAGGGGCTGCTCGACGATCAGCGCCCTGCGCAGCGGCACCGTGAAGAGCACGCCGAGGATCCCGCCGAAGCCGGCGATCAGGAACGTCTGCAGGAAATCGAACTCCGCCCAACGCTTCAGCATGATGAGAGCCGGGAGCGTGAAGATCACCCCGGCGGCGAGCGACTCGCCGGCACTGGCGCAAGTCTGCACGATGTTGTTCTCGAGGATGTTCGAGCGCCGGAACAGACGCAGGACCGCCATGGAGATGACCGCCGCCGGGATGGATGCGGAGACGGTCATGCCGGCGAACAGTCCCAGGTAGGCGTTCGCCCCGGCCAGGATGACGGCGAGCAACACTCCCAGCAGCAACGCCTTGAGGGTGATCTCGGGCAGGTGTCTTGAAGCCGGGATGAACGGCCCTCCGCTCGGCCCCTTCTCTCCGGCGCTCGATGTGGCCATGGCGTCTCCTCCGCGAGATGGCCCTGGTTTCACAGGGCATGGACACAAGTCCACCTCACCGCTCGATTCCCCGCGGCCCGGAGCATCACCAAGTATCGAAGGAGAGCCGCAGCGGCGACCGTTCATGATACACGAACCCCGCCGGGAAGACGGGCCCCGACCTCTCGCGGCGTGCGTGGGAAGGCTCGGGTCAGCCTTTTCCGGTGGCGCACGGGGGAGATACCGGTTGCCTGCCCTCGCGCCGATACATCGCGCCGGCGGGCCGCACGGGGGGAAGCGCCGCAACGACGCGGTCTGTGGTGATCTTGCGTCCGCGCGACGGTACGTCCGGCGGCAGCCAAGCCCTCCGGTCGCCCGGCCGTCACGCCATGAGAGAGCTACCGGCCGTCGTCCAGGAGGCCCTGGAGGTTCCGGGTGCTGGGCAGGTCGTCGCCGTGGTCGATGATGTCCTCGGCGGTGGCCTCGTCGTGCTGGAGGAGCCGGATCGACGCCAGCATGAAACGCGCGTCGGGATCCTCCGGGTAGCGTTGCAAGCGATACCGGAAATAACTCGCGAGTTGATCTAGCCGACCTTCCAGACGGTCGTCAGAGGGCGGCATGTAGCGTGCGGCTTCGGGGTCGATGCGGAAGGCACGTCTCATCGCCCAGACAGCGGTGGTGTCGTCGCCGCGCAGCGCGGCGGAGAGGGCGTACCCGATCTTCGGGCCTCCGTCCGCGGGCGCCGCCTGGGCATCTCTCGCGAACGCCGACTGGGCCCGGCCTGGATACCCCCGGGCCAGCATCGACCAGGAGTAATCCAGCTCTGTCTCCTCGCCCGGATCGATATCGGGCTTGGCATCGTCGCCGACTTCACCCTCTTCCGGCTCGGCCGGTTCTCCATAGTCCTCGACTTCCACCTCGCCGCCGGCATATTCACCGGAATAGCCGACGCTGTAGCCGTAAAGATGGCCGTAACCATAGGCGCCATAGCCGTGAAGATAGTAATGATGGTACGGCGTGTAGATGTAGCCGAAGCCGACATGATGCGCGTGACCGGTGTGATGGTGGGGCCCGGTGTCATGATGGAGGGCCTCATGGTGCGGGACGCCATGGTGGACGGCGATGCTGTGTCCGCGGATGGTCGCGGCGTGCCCATGGTCGGGTCCGCCGTGGCCGTGGTCGAAACCGGGATGGAGATGGCCGGCGTGGCCGTTGCCGAACCCACCGTGGACATGGCCGCCATGACCATGCCCGAACCCACCGTGGCCGTGACGGAAGCCGGGGTGGAGATGGCCGGCGTGGCTGTGGCCGAACCCACCGTGGCCGTGACGGAAGCCGGCATGGAGATGACCGCTTTGTCCATTCCCGAAACCGCCGTGGGCGTGGCCCCCATGACCGCCGTGCCCCGCGGTGATCGCACCGATGGGCATCAAGCCGAGCAGAGGAAGGATGAGGGCGAGGAGGACGAGGTTGCGGAACCTGATGTGTCTCGTATCGGTCATGGGCATTCCCCGCACGATCGACGGCGCCGTCCGCCACCGGGGTTGCCGCGGGAGCGGCCCGCGAGGGTGCGATCTCGCATCCACCTCGCCGCCGGCGGAGCAGACGGGGAGTCCCAAGCGTACGGGCATTCCCGTCGAAGGGCCACCCCCCGCGCGGAGCGAGTCAATGGTACAAACAGCAGCGCGCCCCCAATTGTTTCCATGGTGGTGCGGAGACTGTTGTCGCGGGAGGTGTGGGGAGGCGTCATTTTGA
>JBHHZN010000163.1:0-6142 GCA_046758155.1 Acidobacteriota bacterium
ACGCCGCCCTCGATGTTCTGGGCTGGATCATGGATGTCGCTCACGCCGTATTCCCTCGCGGTCGAGGGCATGAGCTGCATCAGGCCCCGGGCCCCCTTGGGTGAGACCGCCATCGCATCGAAGCCCGACTCGACGCTGATGACGGCGGCAACCAAGGCCGGGTCGATCGCGTGACGATCGCTCGACGCCATCACCAGCTTTGTCAGCCCCGGTGGAGCCTCTGGCAGCACCCTGCCGGCCGGTTCGACTCGTTGCCCGACGCGCGCCGGGTTGCGCTCCGGCCGGCTGGTATAGACGACCCGTCCGCCCTGGATGTGCCGCCTGATCGCGGCCCGGAGGGGAACACCGCTGCAGGCCGTGAGCAGGCACACTCCCGCAGCCAGAAGGAACCGATCCCGCAAGGATCGCCGATGAGCGGCGTGCGTCATGGTCGCTCGTCGTCCGGCCGCGACGCCAGCCGCCTTGCGATGACGGCGGGCACCGAAGCGATGATCTCACGGGCCTTGCCGACATCCTTCCCTCCCGCTTCGGCCAGCAGGGCGTTCCCGCCGCCGCCGCCGCCCAGCAGGGCGGCGAGATCCTTGATCAGGATCCGGGCGTCCAGTTTCGAACGGAGATCCTCGGTTACGGCCGCCAGCAGGGAAACTTTCCCACGGGTCGTGCTGGCGAGAACCACGACACCGCTTCCCACTTCCCGCCTCAACTCGTCCGCCAGGCTGCGCAGGGAGGAGCGATCGAGATCGGCGACGAGTCGAGCGATGACGCGGGTACCGGCGACCTCCTCGTATCGCGCCGCGCTGCCTTGCACCCCCCGATCCGACCCCACTTCTAGCTGGGCGAGCCTGAGCCGAAGCTTCTCGATCTCCCTGGCCTGCGCCTTCTGGGCGGCCAGGACAGCGGACAGGGCCTCCTCGAGCTCGTGACGGCCGGCTTTGAGGCGAGCCTCGATCGCGTCGAGAATGCGGGCGTCCTCGCGGGAACGCCGGATCGCCGCCATGCCGGTGACGGCTTCGATCCGTCTCACACCGGCCGCGATACCGCGCGAGGAGACGATCTTGAGGAACCCGATGTCTCCGGTTCCCGAGCAGTGCGTCCCACCACACAGTTCCTGGCTGTACCCCGGAACAGTCACGACCCGGACACGGTCGCCGTATTTCTCGCCGAACAAGGCGATCGCTCCGCCCGCCATGGCCTCCTCGAAGCTTCGTTCCTCGCGGGAAACCGGGACATTGCTGAGAATTCGCTCGTTGACCTCGTCCTCGATGCGATCCAGGTCCTCCTGCCCGATCCGGGCATGGTAGTTGAAGTCGAATCGGAGTCTGTCGGGACCCACGTACGATCCCGCCTGTTGCACCTCGGGACCGAGGACCCGTTTCAGTGCTGCGTGCAGCAGGTGTGTGGCGGTATGGTTGCGCATCGTCGCGGCCCGCGCCTTCGGATCGACGCGCGCCAGGACACGCTCCCCCGCCTGGAGGGAGCCGTTCATGACCGTGACAACGTGGACGATCATCGAGGGCACCGGCGACTGTGTATCCTGGACCCCCACGACGGAGCCGTCGGCTGTCCGCAGCTGACCGGTGTCTCCCACCTGTCCTCCGGATTCGGCGTAGAAGGGTGTCCGGTCGAGCACGACGAAGCCCTGCTCTCCCTCCTCCAGTGTTTCCACCAGGCCGGTCGTATTCGCGAGCGCGGTCACCCGCGTCCCGGACACCTCCAGGTGCTCGTAACCGAGAAACTCGATGTTCGACCAGCCTGCCTGGCGCGGGAGCTCGAGCAACGCCCGCGGCCAGGCCGGCGAGGCCGTCCCTTTCCACGAGGCGCGCGCGGTCTCGCGGTGCTTCTCCATCTCGTTCTCGATGGCCGACTGTTCCGGCAGCCGGACCCCACGACGCACCGCGAGCGCCCTCTGGATCTCGAGCGTCACGCCATGGGTCGTCCATAGCTTGACGGCGGCTTCGGCCGGGATGGTCTTGCCTTCATAGCGGGAGAAAACAGCCTCTGCTTCCGCCATGCCCCGGGCGAGGCTGCTCTTGAATGTCATCTCCTCGAGCCGACAGACAGACGCGATCCTCTCTCGCTCGGTCTCCAGCTCGGGATAACCCGGCGCCATCATCTCGACGACTCGTCCCGACAGTTCGAACAGAAACGGCGCCTGCAGGCCGATATTCAACCCGTAGGTCACCGCCCGACGAATGATGCGGCGCAGGATGTATCCCCGTTTCTCGTTGGACGGGACAACCCCGTCCGCGATGAGGAAGGCGATGGCCCGCAGGTGATCGGCCACGACCTGCAACGAAACGTCCGTGGCCTCGGCGGAACCGAACGTCACACCGGCCCGCTGGCTGATCGCGTCGATCAACGGTGCGAACAGATCCGTCTTGTAGTTGCTATCGACTCCCTGCAGGATTGCCGCCAGGCGCTCGAGACCGGCCCCGGTGTCGATACAGGGCGCGGCCAGCGGCCGGATGCGTCCGTCCGGCTGGCGGTCGTACTGCATGAAAACGAGGTTCCAGAACTCCAGGAACCGGTCACAGCCGCATTCCAGAGAGCACTCCGAGCGGCCGCATCCCACGCCGGGTCCCTGGTCGAAGTAGATCTCCGAGCACGGACCGCATGGTCCTGTGTCTCCCATCGCCCAGAAATTGTCCTTCTCGTCCATCTTCACGATCCGGTCGGGTGCTATCGTGGAGATCTCCCGCCACAGGGCGACGCTCTCGTCGTCATCACGGAACACCGTGATCCAGAGCCGATCCGCGGGCAGGCCGAATTCGCGCGTGATCAGATCCCAGGCGAACTCGATCGCTTCCCTCTTGAAATAGTCCCCGAACGAGAAATTGCCGAGCATCTCGAAAAAGGTATGGTGACGGGCGGTTCTACCCACCTGATCGAAATCGTTGTGCTTGCCTGAAACACGCAGGCATTTCTGCGCGGACGTCGCACGCCGGTAGTCGCGTTGCTCCTGCCCGAGGAAGAGATCCTTGAACTGGTTCATCCCGGCGTTGGAAAACAACAAGGTCGGATCCCCCGCGGGAATCAGGGGGGAACTCCGTACCACGGTGTGTCCGTGCTTCTGGAAATACTCCAGGAACTGCCTCCTGACTTCCCCCCCCTCCATGGTCCCCCCTTCTGCTCTCGCCTGCATCACGCGCTTGCCTCGCCGATCGTCGGGTGGCGGCTCACGCCCCCGGACGAGGATGCCCGCCCCGACATCCGCTGCCGATCGCCCGACATCGGGCGCCCCATCGAGGCCTCCCTTTTTTACCTATTTTCGAGTTACCTATCAAGTACTTGAATATAATCTGGTCATGTGTTGGTTGAATCCATCGGGATCCGTCTCAGCGCGCTAGATTAGCGCATCCGGACGCTGGGGATCGCCCGGGGCACACCCGGCCCTCGTGTCGCCGGCCGGCCGGCGCGCGGTCGCGTTCGGCGGCTATCGGCCGAGGACAAACGGTGAGTTGGGGTCCTCGAGATTGAAATCATCGGTCTGCAGCGTCGCCTCCATTTCCGCCTGGGCAACGTCCGAGGTGGAGTGAATCCCCTGGATCTTCAGCTTGAACTCATCCGGGTTGGATGCCCGGCGCAGCGCTTCGTCCAGTGAGATCATGTCATGTTTGTAAAGATTGTAGATAGCCTGATCGAAGGTCTGCATTCCGTACTGTGATGTCCCGCTGGCGATGGCGTCCCGGATGAGCTTGGTCTTCTCCTTGTTTTCAATACAGTCCCTGATGTATCCGGTGGATCTCATGATCTCGACAGCCGGCACGCGGCCGTTGCCGTCCACCCGCGGGAGCAGGCGCATCGAGATGACCGCTTTCAGGATTCCGGACAGCTGCAAGCGAATCTGCTTCTGCTGGTGCGGGGGGAAAACGGAGATAATGCGGTTCACGGTCTCGGTCGCGTCCAGCGTGTGCAACGTCGAGAGCACGAGATGGCCCGTTTCCGCGGAGGTGATGGCCGTCTCGATGGTGTCGTAATCACGCATCTCACCGACGAGTATCACATCGGGATCCTGCCGCAGGGCGGAACGCAGCGCCTGGGAGAAGTGCTTGGTATCGACTTCAACTTCTCGTTGATTGATCAAGCTTTTCTTGTCGCGATGGAGGAACTCGATCGGATCCTCGATCGTCATGATGTGCTCGGTCCGCGTGGAATTGACGTAGTCGATGATCGCCGCCAGCGTGGTCGATTTCCCCGATCCCGTCGTCCCCGTACAGAGGATGAGGCCGCGACGCTCCTCCGCGATGGTTTTCAGAATGGGAGGGAGCATCAATTCCTGAAAGGATCGGATCTTCACGGGGATCACGCGCAGCACGAGGCCTACCGTTCCGCGCTGCTGGAATATGTTGCAACGAAATCTTCCCAGGCCAGGAACAGAGTAGGCGATATCGATCTCGAAGTTGTCCTTGAACTTTTGTTTCTGCCTTCCACTCATGATGCTGAAGGCCATGGCGATCGTGTCTTCCTGCATCAATCGCTTGATTTCGACGAGCGGTATAAGCTCCCCGTTGATGCGAATCACGGGATGGCTTCCCACCTTGAGGTGGAGGTCCGAAGCCCCGCGTTCGCTGGCGGTTTTCAGCAGATCGTTGATGTGCACGTCGCTCCTCCAGAATCCGGTCGAGAATGCATGGATCGGCCCGAAAGCGCCCGCGGCGCGGGGCCGTTGGACGCTCTCCGCGGTGGCTGGCCTATCACCGAGGCAGGGGAGTAATCTATTGTCCGGTCCTTCTGGAGTCAAA
The DNA here is from genome assembly GCA_046758155.1 of Acidobacteriota bacterium. Classification (GTDB taxonomy): domain Bacteria; phylum Acidobacteriota; class Polarisedimenticolia; order JACPZX01; family DASXTC01; genus JBHHZN01. The sequence goes on from JBHHZN010000163.1 coordinate 4,743, forward strand.
GGAAACAGCCCCGGGGCCCGGTCCGGTGTGCTCGCCTCGGGCCCCCGGCTCTCGCGGCCGCCGCCCTGGGGGGAGGGCGGGAAACCAGGCGATGCCGGCGGCGATCCGTTCAGCGCGACATCCCGATTTGCAGAGCTGTCCATCCACCCCGGCCGAGCCTGCGCTCCAGAGCGCCCCCGGCGGCGGTCGCCGCACGCACGATCCTCGGTTCCTCCCCGCTGAGGATGCCGGACAGGATCAGGCGTTTCCGGCAGGCCGCGACAAGCCGGTCGATGAGCCGCAGCAACACGGTGCCGTTGAGGTTCGCGACGAGCGTTTCAAATCGCCCAGCAGAGATCGACTCCAGATCCGCCACCGCGAAGCTGATCCCGTCGGCCCCGCTCCGTATCGCGTTGCCCGCCGCCAGACCGACGGCCTCTTCGTCCGTATCGATCGCGACCACACGGCCGGCACCTCGCAGCCGCGCGCATATCGCCAGGATTCCCGAGCCCGTGCCGACGTCCAGCAGATCGGACGCCGGCGGATGACACTCTTCGATCAGGATCATGCACATCTGTGTGGTGGGATGTTCACCGGTTCCGAACGCCCGGCCGGGGGTCAGCCGGATGGGGAACCTCCCGGGGGTCGGCCGGGGCCCCTTGTGGCCCGGAATCACCAGGAAGCTCTTCCCCACGCGGAACGGTTCGAGCTTTTCGAGCCAGCGATCATGCCAGGCGCCATCGAGAATCAAGTCGGACTCGCAGGAACGCCAGGAGGCCCCCTCGGCTCCCAGCTCACGTTGGAGCCGAGCGAGCAAGGCGTTGTCATCGATATCGACGGGGAAATAGGCGACCAGTCGTCCGGCGCGTTCCTCCACGCCCAACGAGCCGTGCTCGTGCAACGCGACGATCAGTGCCTCTCGAGACCGATCCGGCACCACGAGGAGAAGCCGCCGCCAGGTGCGCATCGAGCCGTCCTATTGCATCTTCTCGAGAAGAGCTTGGTCCTCTTTCGAGAGCGCATCGCCCCCGGATGCGGCGAGCTGCTTGAGGAGCTTCTTCGCCTCGCGAGGCGGCCGCACGGGAGTCCGAACGACGACACGGACGAACAGATCCCCGCGGCCGAACCCATTGAGGCTGGGGACGCCTTTGGCCTTGAGCCGAATGATCTCGCCCGACTGTGTACCGGGAGGGATCTTGATCCTCTCCGACCCGTGAGGGCTGCGCAGTTGCAGCTCGGCGCCCAGCGCGGCCTGCGAGAATGTGACCGGTAGAACGCAGCTCAAGTCCAGGCCCTCCCTCCGGAAGAACTCGTGGTCGCGGACGGAGATGAAAACGTACAGATCGCCAGGTGGACCTCCGCCCCACCCGGCGTCTCCCTCTCCGACGACGCGCATGCGGGAACGATGCTCGATGCCGGGC
>JBHHZN010000164.1:0-6112 GCA_046758155.1 Acidobacteriota bacterium
ATGTCCGGGACTCGGGGGTCCCCGAACGCCCCCATGAAGATTGCGTCATGATCCAGGAATTCATCCAGCGCGCCGGCCGGGAGGCTGACACCCGTCTTGAGGTATCGCTCGGCCCCGAAATCGTACTCGGTGATCCGGAACCGTGTTCCGAGCGCCCCCTCCATCGCCCGCAGCACCTTGAGCGTTTCCCTTGTGACGTCGACACCGATGCCGTCACCCGCCACGACCGCGAGGGTGATCTCCGTCATGCTCGATCGTTTCCTGTCCACGTCGTCAGCAACCGGCGCAACCGCTCGCGGTCGACCCGGTACTTGAAGACTTTCCTGCCGTTGATCAGAACCACCGGGATCTGCTCGCCGTACAGCCGACGCAGTTCCCGATCGTGATCGACGTCCACCTTCTGAAACGTCATGCCGTACTCCGGGAGGATCTCGGCCAGCACCCGCTCGGCCTCGTCGCACAGCCGGCAATCGGCCTTGCCCAGGAGCCTGACCTCCCCGCGGTTTCCGCCTCGCATGGCTCCCCGGCCACGCAGGAGGGCGAGCACGAGCAACGCGATAGCCGCCCCTCCGCTGTCGGCCGCCACGTCCCACGCGCTCGGGTGACGGCCCGGGATGAAGCTCTGATGGAACTCATCCAGAACTCCCACGCCGAAACAACCCACCACCACCAGGGCCAGGGCTCCCATCGTGATCCGCCAGCCGGATCGCGTGATCGCTCTCGCCGCAAGCAGGGCCAGCAGGCCGAACTCGGCTCCATGCAAAAACCAGTCGGTCGCACCCCCGGGGATCCGGACATGCGGCTGATGCGACAGGATGCTGATCAGCGCCAACCACGAGACGACCGGCCCCCACGAGAACAGTAGCCGGCGTGCATTCGCACGTGGCTCCCCATGCTCCGGTTTCATCCCGACAGCGGGAGGAAGAACATTATGTAGGCGATGACCAGAGAGGCGCCCACCATCGAGGCGCTGAGAAGGCCCGCGACCTTCAGACCATCACGCAGATTGTCCCGGGTGAGTGTCCCGAAGAAAACCCCCACGAGAACTGAAAAGAGACTCATGATGAGAAAATGACTCGCCCCGCTGATCATGCTTTCCTGCCTATCCCGATGTCGAAGACATCCAGGATGAGGAGAATGTTCATCAAGCCCGCCGCCAGAACGAAGGTGGTGCCGTACTCGTTCGTCACCGCGAGGATCCTGCTTCGCATCCGGCTCAGAATGTCCTCGTACAGGTCTCGATTCGTCTCGGCGGGAAAGACGTAGATGATCCTGGCGTAGGAGATCTCGCGCCCGACGAGATCGAGAGGTCCCAGCGCGATGTTGGCGAACGTCGCCAGGTAGGATAGCGGTTGATCATGGCTCGCGAGGTACACCCGCCCCTGCATCATCATGCCGAGCGAGAAGGTCAGGAGGATGATCCCGAGAAAGATGAACGCCTTGACTCTCTTGCCGAGGAAGAAGTGACCGGCCCCTGGCACGATCCATGCGAGAAAACAGGCCAGAGCGATTCGGCTGGGATTCTTCAAGTCTCGCCGCCTATTCCTTCACGACCCAAACCTTCAGGTCGCAGTGAACTTCCGGGTGAATACGGATGGGGACGTCGTAGATCCCGAGGCTCTTGATCGGCTCCTCGAGATCGATTTTCTTCTTGTCGATCGCGAAGCCCTCCTTCAGGAGAGCCTCAGCGATATCACCATTGGTGACGGACCCGTACAGGGTATCGCTCTCGCCGACCTTTCTCACGATGGTACAGGACACCGCCTCGATACGGCTCGCGAGCTGACGGGCCTCATCTCGCTTCTGGATCCTTTGAATTTCGAGCAATTTCTTCTCTTTTTCAACCCGTTTGATGTTGGCCTCGCTGTACTCGTACGCAAGTCCCTGGGGGAGAAGGTAGTTACGGCCATAGCCCGGCCTCACCTTGACCACGTCTCCTCGAGCTCCTAGGTGTGCGACCTCGTCTCTCAGGATCAATCTCATCATGGTCCGGCGTCCCCCTGTCAGTCCGTGGTGTAGGGCAGGAGCGCCATGTGTCTCGCCCTCTTGATCGCCCGCATCAAACGGCGCTGGTGCATCGCACAGGTGCCCGAGATGCGTCGCGGCAGGATCTTTCCCCGCTCAGGCGTGAAACTCTGCATGAGTCGCACGTCTTTGTAATCCATCACCTCGACCTTCTCATCGCAAAACTTGCAAAACTTCCTGCGCCGGAAGAGGTACTTCTTCTTGAACTTGCCCCCCCGGGCTCCGGGCCGTGTTCTGGGTCTCATGTTTTCACCTCCGGCGCCACGCTCGGTTCCGCGGCCTTTTCACCGGCCGGTGGGCGCCCCCCCGCGTCCGCCGGCCCGACGTCCCTCCCGCGGCCCGCGGCGGAACGCTCACGCTCCGCTTTCTTGGCGGCCTCGGCGGCCAGCCGGGGGTCGACACGGGTGGTCAAGTGCCGGATCACATTGTCGTCGATCCTCATCCGGCGCTCCAGTTCCCGTTGAACCTCGCCGTCCCCCTCGAACTCGTATCGCACATAGTATCCCTCGGTGTGCCCGGCCACCCGAAACGCGAGCCTCCTCTTTCCCCATCGCTCGGTTTTCAGCACCTTGCCGTTTTTATCCGGGATTATCGCCTCGAGCCGCGTCACGATCTCCTCGATCTGTTCTTCGGAGAGAGTGGGCTGAAGGATGAAAAGGGTTTCATAGACTGGCATGTCTTCTCCTCATGGACTTGTCACGGCCCCACGGCGAGCGAGCGCTCCTCGTGGGGCAAGGAGCTATCCGGGGCTGTCCGCCCGGCGATTGAACTTGTTCATGGCGATCAGGATACCGTCTCGCGCGATCTCCTCGACGGCATTCGCCGCGGTTTCGACCATCGACTCGACCACGGGCGCTTCCTCGGCCGAGAACCGTGACAGGACCCGATCGGCGAGCGAGCCCTCGCTTTTTCCTATTCCCAGCCGGATTCGCCTGATCGCCGTCGTCCCCAGACTTTCCAGGATCGAACGCACGCCCCTGTGGCCGGCCGCACCGCCTTCCATCCGGATGCGAATCCGCCCCAGCGGAAGATCAGCATCATCATAGACCAATAGGAGCTCGGATGCGACCATCCCCAGTCGGTCGAGGGCGTCGGCAACGGCCACCCCGGATTCGTTCATGTATGTCCGTGGCTGCACGACGAACGCCACGGTCCCCGCAAGCCGCACCGGCGTCACCGTGGAGGTGGATCCCCTCCTGGTCGGACCGGAACGATCCCGGCGGATCAATTCCTCGACGACCATGGAACCGACGTTGTGCCGCGTGTCCCGGTAGCGCGTCCCCGGATTCCCGAGGCCCACCACCACCAAGCCGGACACTTACTTGCTTTCGTCTTTTCCGCCCGCTTCCGCCTCCGGTTCAGCGGTCGGCTCACCGGCCTCGACCTCTCCTTCCGCCGGGGCTTCCTCCACCTTCTCGACCGATGGCGCCACGACGGCGACGACCGGCATGCTCGGATCGGTCAGGCACTTGACCAACTCGGCGAACTTCAGGTCTCCCACGCGGATGCTCTGGCCCAGATCCAGGTCGGTGATATCGACCTCGATGCCCTCGGGGATATTACCGGGGAGGCATTCGAGCTCGATCTCACGAAGGGGATGATCGAGGATGCCTCCCTGGAGCTTCACGCCCCGCGCCGTACCCACCGAGTGGACCGCGACGTGGACCCGAACGGCCCTGTCCATCGCGACCTGCATGAAGTCCGCGTGGACCAGTCGTTCCGTCACGGGGTCCACCTGCTGTTCCTTGATCATGCACTGTCCCGGCACCTTCTTGCCCGAGATCGTGATCCCGAAGAGCGCGTTCTCGCCTGATCCCGACCGGAGGATCTGCTGGACTTCGGTCGGATGCACCATCAGCGGGACAGGATCCTTCGCGCCACCGTACAGAATCGCGGGGACCATGCCGGCAGAGCGCAATCGACGCGAGGCATTCTTCCCCAATTCTTCTCGTCTTTCCGTCCTGATGACTAGGTTCGAAGCCACGTTTCCATCCTCGTGCGATTCAAATGAAAAGGCTGCTCACTGACGAGTTGTTGTGGATCCTGAAAATCGCCTCTCCCAGCAATTCCGCAACCGAGAGCACCTCGATCCGGGCTGCTTCGGCCACATCCGCCTTGATGGGGATCGTGTCGGTCACCAGCGTTTTCAGCAGGCTGGAAGCGGCGAGCTTCTCGACGGCGCTGAGCGAGAGGACTCCATGGGTAAAACAGGCATACACACCCTTGGCCCCCTCGGCCTTGAGTGCCGCGGCGGTCTCGGTCAAGGTGGTGGCCGTATCGACGATATCATCGACAATCAACGTGTTCATGCCCTTGACGTCTCCCACCAGGTTCATGAACTTCGCGATGCCCTTTTCGTTCCGGCGCTTGTCCACGATGGCCAGGCTGCCTCCCAGACGTTTCGCGTAGGCGCGGGCGCGCTCCACCCCCCCCGCATCGGGGGAGACGATCATCAAATCCGGGATATTGAGCTTCTGGAGGTAATCCACGAAAACGGGGGCCGCAAAGAGGTGATCGACGGGAATGTCGAAGAACCCCTGGATGGTCGGCGCATGAAGATCCAGGGCCAGCACGCGATCGGCCCCGGCGGCCGATATCAGATCGGCGATCAGCTTGGCCGAGATGGGCACGCGCGGCTTGTCCTTCCGATCTTGCCGCGCATAGCCGTAGTAGGGGATGACCGCCGTCGTCCGAAACGCCGAGGCCCGCTTGAAGGCGTCGATCATCAGCAAGAGTTCCATCAGATGTTCGTTCACCGGCGGACAGGTCGGCTGGATCACGTAGACATCCGTCCCGCGGACGTTCTCCATGATCTGGCAGTAACTCTCCCCGTCAGAGAACTTCTTGAGGGTGATCTGGCCTTCAGGAAGATCGAGGTACTCACAGATCGACTTCGCCAGCGGCCTGTTGGCGCTGCCCGAGAAGATCTTGATGTCTCTATCCAAAGGTTTCATGGTCAACCCGATCGCGTCTTGTGGCTGGGGCGGGAGGATTCGAACCTCCGAATGCTGGATCCAAAATCCAGTGTCTTACCACTTGACGACGCCCCATTCTCATCACGGCCCACGATCTTCGCCCCGAAATCCTGCGGCCGCGGGAACCTGCGGAGGACCCGCCTCCTCATCGCGTCAAATGGAGAAAATATCCGAGGTCGATTCGGACCCTCCGAGCGACTCTTCCCCGCGGCCACGCTCGAGCACCTCACCGGGCTGTGCGAGAGCTTGGTTGTATTTCGCGAGTATCTTGGTTTCGATCATCTTGCGTGTCTCGTTGTTCAAGGGATGCGCGATATCGCGAAACGTACCGTTCTTTCTCTTCTTGCTGGGCATCGAGATGAACAGCCCGTTGGTTCCATTGATGATCTTGATATCACTCACCACGAAACAGTCATCAAAAATCACTGAAACGAATGCCTTGAGCTTCTCCTCCTCGACCGGGAACACTCTGACGTCGGTGACTTGCATCGTCGGCGATCCTCCATCCTGCAACGTACAGGCCTGCCCATCGGCCGGCCGGCGCGTCCGCGAGGGGGCACGTCATGTCTTACGAGCGTTTGAACAGGTTGAAGCAATAGGCCTTTCTCGAGAGTGTGCGACACTGGAACACCGCGACCTTGTCCCCGCTCAACGCCTTCCCGAGCCGATCAAGACCTCTCGCGGACCCAAACAGTCCGAAGATGGCCGATCCGCTCCCGGTGAGGGCGGACGCAGTCGCGCCTGCTTCGAGCAACTGCTGCTTGATTCTCCGTAGGTGGGGAAGCCTCCTGAAGACGGTCTCTTCGAGGTCATTCTGGACCGCGACCGGCCGCGCTTGCGCGGCCTCGCCCGCCTGTCCCCCTTCCGCGGAACTCGACTCTTCTCCGGCGGCCCGCGGGGGCCTACCGGGGTTGAAGCCCTTCATACTAGAGAGGATCCGGCTCCTTGTCAACGCTCGCGGGAGCCCTTCGTACACCTCCCGTGTCGAGAGCGTGACGCCCGGCCAGATGACCAGAACGTGCCAGTCATCCGTGTCCGGCAAGGGCACGACTTCATCGCCCCGCCCCACCCCCAGGCAGGCCCCCCCGTGCAGAAAGAAGGGGACATCCGAC
>JBHHZN010000165.1:0-6060 GCA_046758155.1 Acidobacteriota bacterium
GGACGCCGGCTTCGGCCAGGCGCACCGCCACGCTGGCACCTCCGGCGCCGGAGCTGGATCTGAAGCTTCGTTACGCGCTGAGCGTCGTCCCCGGCGCCAAGCGTGCCATGACCACCGATGCCGATATCGTCATCAACGGTGCGCATGATTTCGACCATTTCGGCTCATCGGTCGTGGTGGCCGACCTGGACGGCGATGGGTTCGACGATATCATCGCCGGGGCGCCGACGGCCGATGGCCCCTCATTCATGCGGGCGGACTGCGGGGTGGTGTACATCATCCACGGCGGCCCGTCCATGCCAGGCTTGATCGAGTTGTCGGCGCCGTCGCCGGGCCCGACCATCCAGCGGATCATCGGGCGGAGGATGGGCGATGGGCTGGGCCGGGCCATCGCGGCGGGAGACGTCGATGGTGACGGCCGGCTGGACCTGGTGCTCGGCAGCCCGCTCGCGGACGGCCGGGCCGGAGCGCTCGGCGCGCTCGATGTCGGAGACGTGGCCGTGTTGCCGGGTGCCGCCCCCTCGGCGTCCCGGATCGACCTGAAGCAGGGTCCGACCCCCGCGGGATGGACGCTGCTGCGGGGAGACAACCCGGGCGATCAGGCCGGAAGCAGCGTCGCCGTGGGAGACTTCGATGGGGACGGCATCGACGATATCGCCGTGGCCGCGCGCGGCGCCGATGGCCCCGACGAGTCGCGGCCCGACGCGGGCGAGGTGTTCCTGATCATGGGCCGGCCGAGCATGCTGCGCGTGGCGCGCCTGTCCGATCTGGCCGACGCCGTGATCACGTCGCCGAACATCGGCGATCTCGCCGGCACGAGCCTGGCCTTCGGCGACATCGACGGAGACGGCAGGGAGGATCTCGTCATCGGGGCCGAGCTCGGAGACGGTCGCCGCGACATGTTCCTGGACGCAGGCGACGTCTACGTCGTGGCGGGCCGGGCGCTCAAGGATCTGCAGGCGCTGCGGCCTCGTGAGGGAAACGGCCGCAAGACGTCGTCCGCGCGAGGCCCCGAGGCGACGACCCCGGCGGCTTCCGCGCCGAGAGCCGGTCCCGTGGCGATCGATCTGGCGTCACCGAAGATCCCCTCGGTGATGAGGATTCACGGAGTCGATCCGGGCGACCACACCGGCGTGCGGGCGGTCGGCGACCTCGACGGTGACGAGAGGGCCGATCTGGTGCTCGGGGCGGCGGACTCCGCGAGCCGGCGCAATTCCCGCGCCGGAGGAGGCGAGGTGCGCGTCCTCGCGGGTGGGCCGATCGAGAACCGGTCGATCGCGCTCTCCGAGGGATGGGGGGTGTCGATCACGGGGCCGCGGGGCAACACCCATCTCGGGGGAGCCGCCCTGGTGGTCGATCTCGACGGGGACGGCCGCCTCGAGCTCGTCGCGGCCGGCCCGCAGGCGGGCCGCGCGCTGTCGGGCAGGGTCTGGATTCTTCGGGCCGACTGGCGGCCGCTGCTGCACCCCTCCTTGCGCCGCAAGCGATGACTCCCCGGGTGCCGCGCGCGCCGGCGCTCATCGCGATCGCCCGTCGCCGCAGGCGGCGGATGGTGGCACGGCGGGCAGGGCGGTTTTATACTCAGGTACCCGGTCAAGCCAGGAGAATCCGATGTCTGATCACGGACGGGTCATTCTCTCGCGCATGGTCGAGATGATCGATCGCTACGAAGACGACCACCGGAACCTCCGTGGTCTGGTCGACGATCTGAGCTGCCTGTACCAGTCGCTCGAACCGGCCGAACAGCCGCCGGAACGCCCATGGCTGGATGCGTTGCTCCCCCTCGAGAGGCTCCTGGGCGATCGCCAGGGGGTCGACGCGCGCCGGATGCGCGCCCACATCGATCGCCACGTGAGTGTCCTGCGCGAACTGCTTGTCGAGTGTCAGCGGGCCGGCTGATCAGTCCGGCGGCACGATGAGAGACGACGGATCGGCGGGCTCCTCCCGCTTCGCGTCCCCGCGCGGCATCAGGTGGAGGAACGCGCGCAGCGTGATCCCGCGCAGGAAGGAGATGTCCCGGAGGGACCGGGCGGGGTCGGCCAGGGCCAGGTGCATCGCGTAGCAGGTCCCGGCGATCGACTCCCGTCGTGCCAGCAGGAACCAGAGCGCCATTTCCTCGAGCCGGCGCGCGTACAGGGCGCGTGCCGGGGATTGAAAGACCTCGTCGAACGCGCCATCGACGATCCCGCGAAGCCGCTCCTGCATCTGCCGTTCCTCGAGGACCAGGGTGGAGACCTGCGCGTCCCGGAAGCGGGCCTGGTGGACCGACACGAGATCGTCGGGGACCACCCAGCCGAGAAACTCCCGTTCGGCGAGGAGCTTCTCGGAATCCTCGAGGGAGATCCGCCCGGGGTCGTCCGGCCGTTGCTGCATCATCGCGTGGACCGGTGAATCGACCGGTTCCGGGGGCGTCTCGTAGAAATCGGATCGCATGAGGGGATAGCCGCCCGGAGGCTCATCACGGGGCGTGCCGCGTTGGTGGGCTTCATGCATCAGCCAGTCGACGTACCGGTTGGGCGCCTCGACCATCGGCGCCCCCTTTCTCCCGACGTCCGCGAGCGCTTCGCGGAATTGGGTCCTGTTGGCGTGACGGACACCGATCTGCAGCATCCCGGACCGGTCGTTGATGAGGCTCGAAAGGATGATCAGGCCGCCGCCCGGCCGCGGCCGCGCCACCCATGCGAGGCGATTTCCGTCGCCGTCGAGCGGGGAGAGATGGCCGGAGGGCTCGACGACCTCGGTCAGGCGGACGGGTTCACCCGCCGCGCGGCGCTTGTCGGCGCCCGCCACGCCGCGCTGGCTCAGGCGGAACAGAGATGAGCGGATCACACGCCGCAGATCTCTGTCCGGGGGGGCCTTTGCCTCCCAGGCTGCCAGGTGCTCGACCGATTCCTCCAGGGCGATGCTCCCGAGATGATCGGCGATCGAGAGATCCGCGTCCGGATCCTTGCCCACCATGGCGAGCAGCCGCGGCAGGAGCTCCTCGTCGGAAGAATCCAGGTCGATCCCGCTGTTCATAAGGATCGCGTCGCCGCGACCCAGTCGATCGTCCCGGTGGTCCTTGGATCGCTTGCCCATGACGATACGAGTGTAACCTCTGCGTCACGGCTCGATCCAGGCCGTGCCGCGTGGTGTCCAGCCATCGGCGGCGCGTGGCCTTCACGAGAGGCCTCTTTTGACAGCGGCGAGCCCCAGGGCGGATAATCGCGAGCATGGACTCGAAGGATCCCGATCGAGCGTCCACGCGGGAGCGATTCGATGAGATCGCCGCCGGGTACGACACGCAGTTCGTGCGCTTCATCGGAAAATACGATGAGATGCAGTCGATGGTGTTCGCCCTGGTCAGCCACCTCGGCGCGGGCGGAGGACGCGTCCTGGATCTCGGCACCGGCACCGGGGAGTTGAGCCGGATACTGCTGGAGAATCTGCCGTCGGCGCGGGTTCATGGTGTGGACTTCTCGGAGAAGATGCTCGAGCAGGCGCGCCGCAAGCTCGCCCGGTTCGGCCCGCGGTTCACCACCGAGACGGCGGACCTGGCAACGTACTCGCCGCCGGCCTCCGAACGATTCGATCTCATCGTGTCGGTCCTGGCGATTCATCATCTCACCGATTCCGACAAGGCGGATCTGACGGCTCGATGCCACGCGGCGATCGTGCCGGGAGGCTTCTTCATCAATGCCGATCTCATCAAAGGCGCCAGCCCGCGTGAGAACGATCTTCTCGACCGGTTTCATCTGGAGGAGATGAGATCGCGCGGTCTCGGCGAGGAGGAGATCCAGCAACGTGTGGCCCGCCACCGGCAGCACGATATCCCGGCGACCTTGCCCGACCAGATCCACTGGGTCACGAGCGCCGGTTTCCGGGAGGTCTGGGTCCCGTGGCGGTACCTGTACCAGGCGATCATCGTGTGCCTGAGATGAGCAGGCGGGATAGCCCCGATCATTGCAGGGGTTTTCGGGCCATCTCCTCGAGGGCCACGCGGGGGCAGATGCTGCCCGCGATGTAGTCCACCAGCCCCGTCGCCACGCGACGGATCCTCTTCTCGATCGCGGCGTCGAGGCATCGACCCTTCTCATCGAACACCTGCTGCACCCCGGCGACCGAGACCGGGCCCGGAAGGACGATCGCCCCGACATGGGAACACACGCTGCGTAGATGCTCGAGCGATTTGATGGCTCCGAGGGCGCCGGCGGCCACCCCCAGCAGAGCGATCGGTTTTCCGGCCAGCAGAGACGGGAATCCCAGGTTCTCGATCACCAGCTTCAGCGTGCTGCTGAACGAACCGTGATACTCCGGCGTTGCGAAGACCACGCCGGTGGCCTTCTGGACGGCTTCCTGCAAACGGGTCGCATCCGCCGAGGGCGTGCTCGCGCCCGGTGGGGGAAGGATCATCCCGGCCGGGTCGAACAGATCGACGGTGTAGGAGGAGTGCTTGCCGAGCTCGTCCAGGACCAGCGCGAGGGCCTTGCCCGTGAAGTTCCCATCCCTGACGCTGCCCTGGACGGCCACGATCCGGATCCTCTTCTCGTCCTGCGGGGTCAAAGCGATTCCCTCCCATGGGGTTCGTCGAAGTCGAGCACGGGGCCGCGCGGCACCACGCCGGTCGGATTGATGGTGCGGTGCGTCATGAAGTAATGTCGCTTGATATGGTCCATGTTGACCGTCTCGGCGATTCCGGGATGCTGGTACAGATCGCGGGTATAGGCCCAGAGGCCGGGGTAGTCGATGAGGCGCCACTTGTTGCACTTGAAATGACTGTAGTAAACGGCATCGAACCGCACGAGCGCGGTGAACAATCTCCAATCGGCCTCCGTCATCCGGTTCCCGACCAGATAACGCTGGCGGGCGAGACGTTTCTCCAGGAAATCCAGCGTATCGAACAGCCGCTCGAACGCCTCCTCGTACGCCTGCTGGGTCGTCGCGAAGCCGGCCCGATAGACGCCGTTGTTCACGTTGTCGTAGACGATTCGGTTGATCTCCTCGATCGCCGTCCTCAAGGAGGCCGGAAACAGATCGACCGATGTATCCCCCCAGGCGTCGAACTCGGCGTAGAGCATCCTGATGATCTCGGAGGATTCGTTGTTGACGATGATGCCCTCCTTCCGGTCCCACAGGACGGGCACGGTCACGCGGCCATCGAAACCGGGGTCGGTGGCGAGGTACGCCTCGGACAGGTACCGGAAGCCGTTGATCGGGTCGGGATAGTCTTCACCGAAGGCCCAGCCCCGTTCGTCGCGCAGGGGGTCGACGAGGCTCAGCGATACGACCTGCTCGAGACTTTTCAGCTTCCGGAAGATGATCGTACGGTGAGCCCAGGGGCAGGCCAGCGAGACATAAAGATGATACCGTCCGGGCTCGGCCTTGAAGCGCGACGAGCCGTCCGCGGTGACGTTGTTCCGGAAGGCGCTTTCCTGGCGAACGAACTCGCCGTGACCGCCTGTTTCCCTCGGGAACTCCGCTCCGGTTGAACGCGTCACGATGGCGTCGGATCCGGAATGAGTGAACTCCACGATGGTCTCCATCCGCCGCATGCCGTGAGGCCGCATGATGTAGCGTCCGAGGCGGTGCGCGAGCAACCGCCTGACCCGATCGACGGTCTGAGGGCCGATCGCCGCGTGTCCGGCGATCAGGCGATATCGGTCCGGTCCGAGGGGGGTGAGCTCGAAGTCCCCCGCCTCCAGGACGCGCAGGATCGCGGCGACCTCGCCTGCCAGCGATCGGCCGGACGGATCCGGCCCGGCCCGGCGCAACGAGCGCAGAGACACCCAGGCGCTGCGGCCGGTGCGGGGCTCGACCACGCGGCAGTCGTCTTTTCGCAGCTCGGCGATGATCCGGACGGCGGCGGGGCCGGCGGGATCCGCGCCGGGGACGCGGACCAGATCACCGAATGAGAATCGTTCCCGCATGATGATCACATTATGTACACGGTGGTGCGAAGATTGTTGTGAATCGTCTTGCGACAGGTGTTGCAGGCAGTGTTCGAGAGCGGACAGGGAGGCCTGAGTCTGTTGCTCGAAGTGATTGATTTCACTTGCTTTTCGTTTTTCCTCCCCCGGGCAT
>JBHHZN010000166.1:0-6053 GCA_046758155.1 Acidobacteriota bacterium
GGGCCGCTACGCCGCCGTGCCCTTCCTCCTGTTGTTCGCCTCGGGGTTCGCTTACGTGGCGTTGTTCGCCGTCGCGCAGGACGCGGCCAGGTGGTACCTCAACGGGTCAGACCGACCAGCGGCAGCGCCTTCACCCTGACGCCGGCTTCCAGTCGCTCCTGGTCTTCCGGGATGATCGCCAGCGCGTTCGCCCGCGACAGGGCCACCATGTCGGCCGAGCCCATCGATCGGATGGGGCGCGCCACGGCTTCGCCACCGCCGAGATCGAGCGACGCGGGCAGGTAAGTTCTGCGGCCGGGGCGATGATTCACCGCTTCGGCAAGGCGCGCCGTCACCAGCGGATCGTGCACGGCGGCGGCACCCATGAGTCGGCGCAGGGCCGGGCGGGCGAAAACGAGAAAGTCGACCACCGTGGAGACCGGATTGCCCGGAAGCCCGAAGATCAACGTGCCGCCTGGCGGCGGCCCCTTGCCGAACCAGAGCGGCTTGCCCGGCTTGATCGCCACCCTCTCGAAGAGAGGCTCGCAGCCGAGGGCGCGCAGGGCGTGTCCGACCAGATCGTAATCGCCCATCGACACGCCTCCCGACAGCAGGATCACGTCGGCTCGACCCAGGGCGGCGCCGATGGCCTTCTCGAGGTCATCGGCTCGGTCGGCGACGATCGGGTGACGATCCGCAACGCCTCCGGCGAGACAGACGAGCACCTCGAGCGCATGTCCATTGCTCTCGCGAATTCGCGCGCCGCTCGGGCGCGCCTCGACCGGGACCAGCTCGTCCCCGGTGGGGAAGATGACCGTCCTGGGCCTTTTCGCGACCAGGACCTTCGCGTACCCCGCGCCCGCCAGAAGCGCGATTTCGGCGGCTCCCAGGCGAGTTCCCCGCTCGACCAGGACGGCTCCCTTCTTCGTCTCCTCTCCGGCTTCCCGAACGTGCTTGCCGGCCAGGACCCGTTCCTCGATGACCACGCGTTGTTCACCGACAGGCCGTGTCGTCTCGACCATCTGGACCGCATCGGCCCCCTCCGGGATCGGAGCGCCCGTCATGATCTTGCTCGCCTGGCCCCGCCCGACCCGTCGCCGGGGCCGACGGCCCGCGGCGACGTGCTCGATCACATCCAGCGTCACCGGCACGCGGTCCACATCCTCCGATCGCACCGCGTAGCCATCCATGGCCGATCGCGTGAACGGCGGAACGTCGCGGTCCGCATACGCGGTCTCGCGCAGGATTCTCCCCGCGGCATCCTCCAGGCGGATCTGCTCGGCGGGAAGCGGCTCCGGGGCCGCAGCGGCCCCGAGCACACGCTCGAGCGCCTCGTCGACCCCGATCATCGCCGCGCCCTCCGGCGCGCGCGGACGACACGGGGCAGGCCGGCCAGATCCTCCTCCACGCCGACATCGCGCCACTGCGGGAGCCGGCTGAGACAGGCCAGCGTTTCCTCCGATCGCTGCGTGGCCACCTCCATCAGGAGCCAACCATCGTCGCGCAGCACACCCGAGGCCTGATCGACCAGGCGCGCGATGAGGCCTCCGTCCTCATCGTCGAACAGCGCCATCCGCGGCTCATAGTCCCGGACATCCGGCATCAACACGTCCTCTTCGTTTCCTCTCAGGTAAGGAGGGTTGCTGACGACGACATCGTGCCGGCGGGCCGGATCGAACGGCGCCAGCAGGTCCGCCTGCACGAGGTGGACCCTGGCTTCGACGCCGTGCCGCCGCGCGTTCGCCCGCGCGACCTGCAGCGCGGCGGCGGACAGGTCCACGCCGGCGACGATCACGTCGGGCCGCTCGTGGGCGAGAGCCACGGCGATCGCCCCGGAGCCGGTGCCCACGTCGATCACGCTCAGGGGACCTCGGCCGGCCGGAGGAAGGATCGCCAGCGCCCTTTCCACCAGATGCTCCGTCTCGGGTCGGGGGATGAGAACGGCCGGCGTGACCAGCATGTCCAGGGACCAGAACTCCTTGTGCCCGACGAGATAGGCCACCGGCTCCCTGCTGATCCGCATGCCGACGAGGTCGAGGAACTCCGAGCGGGCGGATTCATCCAGCAGGATCTCACGTCGTGCCGCCACCTCGACCAGCAGGGCTTCGCGCGTGGTCCGCAGGCAGTGAGCCAGGAGCACTTCCGCGTCGAGTCGGGCCGAGGCGATCCCGGCGGCCGACAGCCTCCGCCGGGCTTCCTTCAAGGCGGCGGAAGCCGTGCGTCCGAGCCGTTCGCGACCCATCAGACCTGGATCTCATCCTTGAGTCTTTCCGCCTGGAAATGCGTGTTGATGGCATCGAGCATCTCGTCCATGTTGCCCTCCAGAAACTCCTGGAGCCTGTGCAGTGTGAGCTTGATGCGGTGATCGGATACCCGGCCCTGCGGAAAGTTGTAGGTGCGGATCTTCTCGCTCCGGTCACCGCTCCCCACCATCTCCCGGCGGGTCGCCGCCCGCTCCTTGTCCTTCTCCCTCTGGACGAGCTCCAGCAGCCGCGATCTCAGGACGCGCATCGCCTTGGCGAGGTTCTTGTGCTGCGACTTCTCGTCCTGGCACGAGACGACCAATCCCGAAGGAATGTGCGTCACCCGCACCGCGGAATACGTCGTGTTGACCGACTGGCCCCCGGGGCCCGATGAGCAGAACCGGTCGATCCTCAGGTCCTTGTCATCGATCTTGATCTCGACTTCCTCCGCCTCCGGCAGCACCGCCACGGTAACGGCCGATGTATGGACCCGCCCGGCCGATTCGGTCACCGGAACACGTTGCACTCTGTGCACGCCGCTTTCGTACTTGAGGCGGCTGTACGCCCCCCTGCCTTCGATGGCGGCGATGATTTCCTTCGCCCCGCCCGTTTCCGAACGGCTCATGCTCAGCACATCCACCAACCACCCCTTCCTCTCGGCATAACGGGTGTACATCCGGAAGATCTCCGCCGCGAAAAGGGTCGCTTCTTCTCCCCCGGTGCCGGCGCGCACCTCGATGATGACATTCTTCTGGTCATTCGGATCTTTGGGGATGAGCAACCGCTTGAGGTGGGATTCCTGTTTCGCGAGGCGCTGATCGAGGCTCGTGACCTCCTCCCGCGCCATTTCGAGCAGGCTGTCGTCCCCTCCGCCACCGCTCCGGATGAGGTCTTTGGCGTCCTTGATCTCCTTGAGGGTCTTGCGGTATTCGCGGAATACACCGATGATCTCTTCCAGCTCGGCGAAGGCGCGGGCATGTTCCCGGTAGGCTGCCGGATCAGCCAGAACGGCGGGGTCGCCGATCAGGCGACCGAGCTCCTCGTACTTCTTTTCGAGGGCCTCTAGTTTTTCGAGCACGGCGTTTTACCTGGTGGGCGCCGTCTCACTCTTCCGGTTGTAGCGGCGATTGAATTTTTCGATCCGGCCCGCCGTATCCACAAGCTTTTGCTTACCGGTGAAGAAGGGATGGCACTTGGAGCAGATCTCGAGCCTGAGATCCTTGCTCGTTGAACGGGTCACCCACTCCTCCCCGCACGCGCAGCGGACGGTGATCTCGGTGTACTCGGGGTGAAGACCGGCTTTCATCTCAGAAACCTCCTCGGGAGCGATTCATTATAGCCGTCTCGTGGGCCATCAGGCCATCGATTCGCTCATCGATTCCAGAAACTCCTTGTTGTTCTTGGTCTTACTGATTCTCTCGATGAGCAGTTCCATGGCCTCCGGCGGAGAGAGCTGGTTGAGCACCTTGCGCAGGACCCAGGTGCGGTCCAGGTCCTTCTTGTCGAGCAACAGCTCTTCCTTCCGGGTTCCCGAGCGCTGGATCTCGATCGCGGGGAAGACGCGGCGGTCCGCGAGCTTGCGATCGAGGTGAATCTCCATGTTGCCCGTTCCCTTGAACTCCTCGAATATCACGTCATCCATCCGGCTGCCCGTGTCGATGAGAGCGGTCGCCATGATGGTCAAGCTGCCGCCTGACTCGACGTTGCGCGCCGCTCCGAAGAACCTCTTCGGCCGCTGCAAGGCGTTCGCGTCCACGCCGCCTGAGAGCACCTTGCCCGACGGGGGAACTATCGTGTTGTAGGCACGGGCCAGTCGCGTGACGCTGTCAAGAAGGATCACGACGTCCTTGCGGTGCTCGACGAGGCGCTTGGCCTTCTCGATGACCATCGCGGCGACCTGCACGTGCCGGGTGGCCGGTTCATCGAAGGTCGAGGAGATGACCTCCCCCTTTACCGAACGCTCCATATCGGTGACTTCTTCCGGTCGTTCGTCGATCAGCAGGACGATCAGCACCACCTCGGGCTGATTCTGCGTGATGCTGTTGGCCAGCGTCTGCAGGAGCATGGTCTTGCCGGTCCGCGGCGGGGCGACGATCAGGCCACGCTGGCCCTTGCCGATCGGCGTGAGCAGGTCCATGATCCGCGCCGAGATGTTCTCCTGGTCGGTCTCCAGGTCTAACCTCTGTTGCGGATAGAGGGGCGTCAGATTATCGAAGAAGATCTTGTCGCGCGCGACATCCGGATGCTCGAAGTTGACCGCTTCGACCTTGATCAGGGCGTAGTACCGCTCGCCCTCCTTGGGGGGTCGCACCTGCCCGGAAACGGTATCCCCGGTGCGCAGGTCGAACTTCCTGATCTGGGAGGGAGAAACGTAGATGTCGTCCGGCCCCGGCAGGTAGTTGTACTCGGGTGCCCGGAGGAACCCGAAACCGTCGGGCAGGCACTCCAGGACACCCTCCGAGAAGATAAGCCCGGATTTCTCGGTCTGCGCCTGCAGGATCGCGAAGATGAGCTCCTGTTTGCGCATTCCGGTGGCTCCCGGGACGCTGAGCTCCTTGGCGATCTTGGTCATCTCGGCGTTGCTCATCTCTTTCAACTCGGCGATGTTCAAGACGGGCCCATTGGCCTGCGCCACCGCCGTGCCCCTCTTGTCCCCGGGTGTCACCATGGCAGGCTTCGCCCCGGGGCCGCAGCGGGCCCCCTCCGCGGCGTTTCTTGCCATCGCATCGGTCTGACCCGCCGCAAGGCGCGTCCCTCCCGCGCGGGAGGGGTTACGATTGGAATTATGGTTTCCACCGCCTCTGCGGCCGCCGTTGGCCATGCTCCGGCCCTTGATCCCCCGACCGCCGCCGTTGACATGATTGCGCGCGCCGCGATCACCGCGGGAGTTCTGCCGGTGGATGGATGTCTGGGCGTGCCCGTCCCCGGCCGCGGCCGTCGTCTGGCCGTCGTGTGGAGAGCGCGTCGAGGATGGGCCGGACCGATTCACGATCGAGCCTCTCCCATTGGTGACGTTTCTCTCCGGTGCTTCCCCGCTGCGATTTGATTCTCGATGGCTTGCCACAGTCCCCTCTTGCCTTCCCCCGTTTCGCTGGAAAACGGGATGATGTGCTCGCATCCCATGAGTCGACGGCTGCGGGACAATGATACGTCGCGCTGCTGGCGCGAAAGCTTGTCCACCTTCGTGGTCACGATCTGGACTCGCAGACCACGGGCCACGAGCCGTTCGTGCATCTGGAGATCCTGCCGCGTCGGATCATGTCGTGTATCCACGATGAGCGCCGCCAGCTCGAGCGGGCGTCGCGCCGTCAGATACGATTCGATGATCTCGGCCAACTCCTTTCTGACTCTCGCCGGCGCCTTGGCATACCCATACCCTGGCAGATCGACGAAGACGACCGCTCCGTTGAGCTCGAAAAAGTGGGCGCGCTGGGTTCGGCCTGGCGTCCGGCTGACTCGCGTGATACGCCTGCCCGCGAGCTTGTTGATCAAGCTCGACTTGCCCACGTTCGATCGGCCAAAAAAGGCTATTTCAGGCAGGGACGCGGCCGGATACTCGGACATCCATCTCGCGCCGCCCAGATAACGACATTGGTGAATTCTCAACGGACCTTTCCGCACCTCGGTGCGGGAACTCGATGACGCGGCCCCCTCAGTGTGCCGTGGGTCTGCCGCCTTCCTCCGGCGTCGTCTTGGCGCCCATCGCCTTGTCCCCGAACACCTCCTTGCCGTCCCCCAGATCGAGCTGCCCAACCAGCGCCACCTCGAGCACCTCCTTCATGTCCTCGACGAGATGGAATTCCAGCTCACTCTGGACCTCGGGCGGCACAT
>JBHHZN010000167.1:0-5933 GCA_046758155.1 Acidobacteriota bacterium
TTCACCGGCGCCGCCCGCGACGCCCGGTGATTGTATCATTGTGCCCTTGTCGCCTGATGCTCGAAGCCAAGGAGAAGAGGATGCTGCATCGAAGGGTAGCGCCGGCCGCCACCGGCGCCGCCGCGAGCCTCGTCCGCTGATGGTGCGACGGCGGTTGTCCTGGCTGCTCGTTTACTCGGCGGCGATGGCCTTCGTCGAATCGGCCGTCGTGGTCTACCTGCGCCAGATCTATTACCCGGGGGGATTCTCCTTTCCGATCGTGATCATCCCGGACCGGCTGTCGGCCATCGAGGTCGGCCGCGAGGCCGCGACCTTGCTCATGCTGCTGGCGGTGTCCTTCCTCGTCGGGTCGGATCGGTGGGAACGGTTCCTCGCCTTTTGTTTCTGCTTCGGCGTGTGGGACATCTTCTATTACGTCTGGTTGTGGGTGTTCCTGCGGTGGCCCCCTTCGCTGCTGACCTGGGATATCCTGTTCCTGATTCCGGTACCCTGGATCGGCCCGGTTCTCGCCCCGGTGCTCGTCAGCATCAGTCTCGTCGCCGGCTCCGTCTGGCTGCTGCGCGCGCGAGAGAGAGGTGCTCGGCTGGCCTTTCCGCTCTGGCAATGGGGACTGGCGACGGCCGGGGGGATCGGGGTTCTTCTGTCGTTCATGCTGGACTGGCCGGTGGTGCTCGACGGGCGGGAACCGCCTCCGTTTCGATGGTGGCTCTTCTGCTTCGGCCTCGCCCTGGGAGTGTCCGCCGTCGGGTTCGCGGCCAGGACGATGGCGCCGGTTCGCCGTGAACGGATCCGCTAAACATAACCGCCTTGGAAAGGAGCTTGACGAATGAAGCGCTCTTCATGCCGACCGTCGTCGATCGTGTTGTTTCTCGTCTGCCTCATGCCGGCCACCTTCAGCGCATTCGCCCAGCGTGACTTCTCCGACGTCACCATCAAGACCCAGCACGTCGCCGGCAACGTCTACATGCTGCAAGGGGCGGGAGGCAACATCGGCGTCTCCGCGGGGGAAGACGGGATCCTGATCGTCGATGATCAGTTCGCGCCGCTGGCCGAGAAGATCCGCGCCGCGCTGAGCGATCTGCACAAAGGGGACCTCCACTTCATCCTGAACACTCATTATCACGGGGACCACACGGGAGGCAACGAGGTCTTCGGCGCCGAGGCCCCCATCATCGCCCATGACAACGTGCTCAAGAGGCTCTCCACCCGCCAGGAGAGCTCGCGCGGCGTGCGCGAGCCGTTGCCACGCAAGGCCTGGCCGGTCATCACGTTCAGCCAGTCCGTCTCCGTGCACTTCAACGGCGAGGAGATCAAGGTCATTCACTTCCCAGCCGGCCACACCGACGGCGACAGCATCATCTTTTTCACCGGGTCGAACGTCGTGCACATGGGCGATGATTTCTTCGCCGGACATTTCCCGTTCATCGACCTCGAGGCGGGCGGATCGGTGAAAGGGTACGCGCGCAACGTCCAGGCCGCGCTCGAACAGATCCCGGCCGACGCGAAGATCATCCCCGGCCACGGGCCCTTGAGCACGGCCGATGACCTGAAGAGCTTCTCCGACATGCTGCGAGAGACCATTGCCATCGTCGAGGAAAAGATGAAAGCGGGCGAGACGCTCGACCAGATGAAGGAGGAAGGGCTTCCTCCGAAATGGGCGTCCTGGAGCTGGCGATTCATCGACACGAACTCCTGGATCGAGACGATCTACAAGTCGTTGTCGCAGTGATCGCCCCGGACGGCTCCCCAGGAAGGACCCCTCTCAGGATCTTACCGTGGAGGACCGCAGGACGAGCAGCGTGATGCACGCCAGCCAGATGGCCAGGTAGGCGCTGTTGGCCATGCCGTGCAGCGCCATGAAACGTGCCCGGTCATCGCCCATCAGGCCCGAGCCATCCAGGGCGTGCCGGGTGGTCAGCCAGATGGTGTTCATCCGCGGCGTGATCCACAAGGCGAGGACCCCTGCCACGAGGGCGCAGACGCCGGCCAGCGACACCGTGATCGATTGCACTCGGCGCGAGGCCTCCCGCCTGCGCAGGAGCAGGCTCGCCACGAGCACCAGCAGCGCCAGGACGAACACACCGTGTCCGACGATCCCGAACAGCACGTTCCCGATGTGTCCGGCGATCTCATGGTTCGGTGCCTGCCTGAACAGGATGAACGCCACCATCAAGATCGACGCGATCCCCCCGATCAGGAGGGCCAGGCAGAGATCATGCACGACTGAGACGATTCGCATCGAGTTTCCTTCCCGCCTCCGTATCATTCACCCAACGGCCGGACTCCATCGGGAAGCGATGGCTATCCGGAGGCCGCTCAACCCCGCGGCCGCCGAGCGGTCCCCCCTCCAGCGCCGCGATCCCTGCACGACCCATCTCCCGCGCGTCGTGTCCCACCGGGCCGGGGACAGATCCTCCGCACCGGGACGCATCGCTTTCGATCCGTCACCGTAGCACAGCGTCGCTCACGTGTGGTCCTCCGCCGAGCGGGCGGCCTTCCCTTCGCCCGGAAGGTCCCCTATAATGCCACGCTTCGACAACACGATTCTCTGTGGAGAGACCCGATGGATGGCAAGCGCAGGCCTTTCGTGGGGGGCCGGCAGCCGGTGAGACCGCGACGGTTCCCGGCACTGTCCCTCATCATCACAACGGCCCTTACCGGAGCTCTTCTTTCGCCGGTATGGGGCTCCCAGACGCGTCCCAGCAGGCCCGACCGGGCGGGAATCGATCGTTCGATCCTGGACGATCCGGGCCGTCCCGCCGACGAGAGGGCCCAGGACGCCGGCCGCAAGGCCCTCCAGGTGTACCGCTGGCTGGGAATACGTCCCGGCATGACCGTCGCGGATGCGTTCTGTTCCTCCGGTTACAACACGCATCTGCTCTCCCGGGTGGTGGGCGACGATGGGAAGGTGGACGCCATCTTCGAGTTCTACGCCGACAAGGAGGCGTTCGATGGCCGGCTGTACAAGGTGGACGCGGTCAAGGAACGGATCGCGAAGAGCAAGCTGAACAATGTGGAGCTGTTCAACAAGATCGCCGACGTGCCGGCGAACAGCGTCAATGTGGTGCTGGCGGTGCGCAACTACCACGATGTCGAGTGGGTCTTCCATGGCGCGACACGCAAGGAGATCGTGGCGGCGATGTATCGCGCCGTCAAGCCCGGAGGGATCGTCGGCATCGTCGAGGTCGCCACCGACAAGCCGGGGTGGAACAAGGAAACGCACCGCCTGAATGAACGCGTCGTCGTCGAGGACTTCACCTCGGGCGGATTCGTCCTGGCGGGTCGCTCCGACATGCTCGCCAACCCGGACGACGACCACAGCACGAACGGTTTCAAGCAAGGCCGCTACAAGCAGGACCGGTACCTGCTGAAATTCCGCAAACCACCCCGCAACTGATCGCGAGAAGGGGGACAGGCTTCTTTTCCTCGAAAAGCAGCCTGCCCCCATTTTTGGTCGGCAGCCGGCCACCGGCATCATGATTGCCAGCTCACGAGACGGGACCTATATTCGGCCTCCGCGCCGAAACGGCGCCACGGCCGGCCGTGCGCCGGCGAGCCGATCACATGGGGACACACGGCATTGGACCGCGAATACTCCATCCCGAAGCACTCCTTCACCGCCCTGGTCGAGCTGGAAGGACTGCCCCCGACCCGCCTGAGGCTGTTTCTCGCCGAGGCCGCGGCGACGCACACCGGACCCGAACGCCCCAGCGACCTTCTGGAAGGACCCAACGACTACCTCCCCGCGAACGATGAACAAGGCGTTTTTCACGTCGTGAAGCGCGACACCATCCGGATCCTGGAAACCGACGCACACTTCCAGGACGACGAGCAAGGCTTCGCATCGAGCGCCGTCCCCAGCCATCGCACGCTCGTTTCCGTGGAAGTGACCATGAACGACGGATCCCGATTGCGCGGGACCATCGGCTACGAGATGCCCGAGGGTCGCCGCCGCCTCCAGGACTACCTGAACTCGACGACGCGATTTCTCCCCCTGCGGGACAAGGACACGATCCGCTTCATCAACAGCCGCTGCGTCGCGCTGGTCACCCAGGGCGGACGGATGGAAGGCACGCAATGAAGAAGATCGACCGATTCGTCAAGCCTCTCTACCAGGCCGGAGGCCGGCGCATGGTCATGGCCCCCGGCAAGACGGTCGTGCTCACAACCGCATCGGGAGACCGGGCCGTGACGAAGGAACCGCTCAAAGCGAGTCAGATCATGGGACTGCTGCGGGAGATCCTTCCGCCCGACCTCGCCGAGACGGCGACCAACGGGAAGGAGACCGAGTTCCGCTACGAATCGCCTGCAGGCGCCGTGCTCGTGAAGCTCTCCCACCCGGCAGGAGAGCCTTGCCTCGCGTTGATCCCGGCCGCGGCCGCCTCGACCGACCCGGCGCAGCACGCGGATACCGCTTCCGCCGGCGGCGGGAAGGCCGCCGCGAGCCCTCGCACGCCCGCCACGCGCACGAGCGCGACCGGGGGCGCTCCCGCCATCGAGTCGATGTTTCGCAGGATGGTCAAGCTGGGCTGCTCGGATCTGCACATCGGCTCGAACATCAAGCCGATGTTCCGGAAGGATGGAGACATCATCCCCATCGAGGATAGCGTCCCGCTGACCCCCGAGGAGGTCCAGGATCTTGTCTACGCCATCACGCCGCCGAGGCACCGCGAGATGTTCGAGCGCACGCACGACACCGACTTCTCGTACGCGGTGGCGGACCTCGCCCGTTTCCGCTGCAACCTGTTCATGGACCGGATGGGGATCGGCGGCGTCTTCCGGGTCATCCCGGCCGACATCCCGACGGCGGAGGACCTCGGCCTGTCCGAGGCGATCCTGCAGCTCTGCCACCTGAACAAGGGTCTCGTCGTCGTGACCGGGCCGACCGGATCGGGCAAGTCCACGACTCTCGCCGCGATGATCGATTACATCAACCGGAACCTCAACGCCCACATCATCACGATCGAGGATCCGATTGAATTCGTCCATGAAAACAAGAAGTGTCTCATCAACCAGCGCGAAATTGGCAACCATACCGAAGGGTTCAAGGCCGCCCTGCGCGCGGCCCTGCGCGAGGATCCCGACATCGTGCTGGTGGGCGAGATGCGCGATCTCGAGACGGTGGCGATCGCCATCGAGACGGCCGAGACGGGACACCTCGTTTTCGGCACGCTGCACACGAACACCGCGCCGTCCACCGTCGATCGCATGATCGATCAGTTCCCCTCCGACCGCCAGGCGCAGATCCGGACCATGCTGTCGGACTCGCTCAAGGGGGTGATCGCCCAGACATTGTGCCGCAAGATCGGAGGCGGACGCATCGCGGCCCAGGAGATCCTCATCGTCAACTCGGCCGTGAGCAACCTGATCCGTGAAGGCAAGACGTTCCAGATCCAGTCGATCATGCAGGTCGGCAGGGGCAGCGGCATGGTCTGCCTCAACGACGCCCTGCTCGACCTGGTCCGCAAGAAGGTCGTCGGGCCCACGGAAGCCCTCCGCAGGGCGGTGGCGAAGACCGAGCTCGAGACGCTCCTCTCGCGCGGTGGAGTGAAGGCCGCCACGGCCAAGGCAACCTGACGCCGGAATAGGAAAACCGGCCGCCTGATGGGCTGACTCATGAGGCGGTCGGGAGGCCCCCGGGTGCGCACGGGCTCTGCCCGCCCGGTATGCCGGCCGGCCGGCGGCTCGGGCGAACAGGCCGAGAAGGCGACCCGGCCTCTTGAACGTCAGCGGGCCAGGTGTTCCACGATCTCGTACAGGAGCCGCACGCCCCGCGTGACGTTCTCGACGGACACGTTCTCGTTGTTGCCGTGGACTCCCTTCAGATCCTCGCGGGTCGTTAGAAACGGCGACACCCCGTAGCAGGCCACGCCGAGCGTGCGGTACAGACTGCACTCGGTCGCCCCGCTGAGCATGCGCGTCGTGACGATGCT
>JBHHZN010000168.1:0-5916 GCA_046758155.1 Acidobacteriota bacterium
TGGTAGAGCCGCACGTGATTGCCGATCACGGCGGTCTCACCGATCACCACACCAGTACCGTGGTCGACGAAGAAACTCTCGCCGATCTGCGCGCCGGGGTGAATATCGATGCCGGTGACGGAATGCGCGTGCTCCGTCATCATGCGTGCGAGGAGCGGGACCCCGAGGACACGGAGTTCATGGGCGAGGCGAAAGCAGATGACCGCTGTGATCCCCGGATAGCAGAGGACGGCTTCGTCGGTGGAATACAGCGCCGGATCTCCCTCGTAGGCTGCCTCCACATCCAGCTCGAGCATCGTCTGAAGCGTGGGAAGTCGTTCCACCCACGCCCGCGCGATCTCTCGTGCTCGCGCCGCCGCGGTACGCTCGTCCTTTCCCATGAACGACAGCTCCCGGCACACCTGCTCGTAGATACCGTCGTGGAGTCGGGTCAACGACTCCTCCAGGCAGGGGTGCTGGCCATCTGGCTGGCTCCCGTGGTGACGCGGGAAGAGGAGCAACCGAGCGCCCGCCAGCAGGTCCACCATCGCCTCCCGAGACGGGACGACCCGGTGCCGGGATGACTGGCGGCCCAGCGCTCCTGACTCGAGTCTATGCGCCAGAGCCTGGAAGACTTCCGGTGTCGAACTCATGCGCCTGCCGGCATCTCCGAGTAGACCGGATTGGAGAGGTATCGTTCACCGAAATCGGGGACGATGGCAACGATTCTCTTGCCCGCAAACTGCGGACGCGCGGCCACCTCCATCGCGCCCCACAGAATGGCCCCGGAGGAAATGCCGACGAAGATACCCTCCTCACGGGTGAGGCGGCGAGACGTTTCGATGGAGTCCTCGTTGGTGACCTGAATGACCTCGTCGACGACCTCGGCGTCATAGATACTTGGAATGAATCCGGCGCCGATGCCCTGGATCTTGTGCGGACCGGCTACCCCACCCGACAGAACCGGAGAGTCCATCGGCTCCACGGCAACGATGTGAAGGCCCGGGTTCTTGCCCTTGAGGAATCGCCCGGCACCACTCACGGTTCCGCCTGTGCCGACACCGGAGACCAGCACATCAACCACTCCATCGGTGTCGAACCAGATCTCGGGACCGGTGGTTTCCAGGTGAGCCTGCAAGTTGGCCTGGTTGTCGAATTGCTCGGCTTTCCACGCGTTGGGAAGATCTCGAGCGATTTCATCTGCCCTGTCCACGGCCCCCTTCATCCCCTTCGCTCCGGGCGTCAGCTCGAGCTTCGCTCCAAGGGCCTTGAGCAGGTTGCGCCGTTCGACTGTCATCGTGTCAGGCATCGTCAGGATGATCTCGTAGCCCTTCACAGCGGCCACGAAGGCAAGGCTGATTCCTGTATTCCCGCTAGTCGCTTCCACGATGACATCGCCGTCATTCAAGAGCCCCTTTCGCTCGGCATCCTCGATCAACGAGAGGCCGATACGATCCTTCACGCTGCCGTAGGGATTGAAGAACTCCAGCTTGAGAAGAATCTCGGCTCCCGCGCTCTGAGCGAGCCGGTTGAGCCGGACGAGCGGCGTGTTGCCGATCAGTCTGGTGATGTCTCTATAGATCCTGGCCACGTTCATCCTCCACGTTTTCAACTACATGCGGGTCCTGCCTGCCGCCGGCAATGAGCACCAACGCCTGAAGAAGGATAACGCACCCGGCGTCTGTTCCGTCACACTCGAACCGCTGGCGATGCCGCCGTTATGATCTGATTGCCGACGGTTTCGAACCGGTCCACGAGGCCGCGGACGTGCGCCAGAAAGGACTCAGGTCCTGGACACCCGATTCCGGGTGCTATCCTTTCCGACCCGTCGGATTCAGCGTGGAGAGGTAGCGAAGTGGTCATAACGCGCCCGCCTCGAAAGCGGGTTGTCGGGTAACCGGCACGTGGGTTCGAATCCCACCCTCTCCGCCAACCTGTCAAAGTCGGGTGAGAGCAACTGAGCAGAGTTGCGATGACTGTCGCTGTGCTGGCATCCGTGATGCTAACCAGTGGCCTCGCCTCGGGCTAGGAAGGTCCCAGCCGGCGTTTCCAGGGCGAATCGACAGTAGTGCTGGCCGCGCACGGCTCGATAGAGTTGGGGTGGTGCACGATCCGAACGGTGGGTGGGCCGACCCGCTTCACGGGTCTCATGGCCGGGCTTCCTCACGTGGAGCGTCCGTGGCATCTGCTGCTTCAGTGAGCGGCAACCGGATGATGAAGCACGTGCCTTTCCCCATCTCGGTCTCGACGGAGATGGTGCCGCCGTGCTTCTTGACAATGACGGCGTGCGCGATGCTCAATCCCTGGCCTGTTCCCTTGCCGATGTCCTTGGTGGTGAAGAAGGGATCGAAGATCTTGGCCCTGATGTTCTCCGGGATACCGCCGCCGGTATCCGCGATACGGATCTCCGCCCAGCTGTTCACGCGCCGCGTGCTGACCGTGATCGTCCCCTGGTCCTGGGAATCATCGCTCTTGCCGTCGGCGATGGCATGGGCGGCGTTGACGATGATGTTCAGGATTACCTGGTTGAAGTCACCCGGCATGCAAGGAACCAGAGGCAACTCGGGGTCGAGTTCCGTCACCATCTCGGCCACGTACTTCCACTCGTTGCGCGCCACCATGATCGTGCTCTGGATGCCCCGGTTTATGTCGAAAGCTGTCTTCTCTTCTCCGGGGTGCGAGAATTCCTTCATCGCGCGAACGATCTGCGCCACTCGCTCGACACCGTGGAGCGATTGCTCGATGGCGCGCGGGATCTCCTCGGTGACGTAATCCACGTCGGCATCCTTCATCGCTGCTCGCAGTTGGCTGACCAGTTCCGTGGAGACCGGTCCGCGTCGGCCGGCTTCCGCCAGCTCTTTGAGCTTCTTGATGAGCACGATGAGACCGTCGAAGGCATCCTGGAGAAAGCGGGTGTTGTCACCCACATACTGTGTCGGAGTGTTGATCTCATGGGCGATCCCGGCCGCAAGCTGGCCGATGGACTCGAGCTTCTGCGCGTGCCGGAGCTGGGTCTCGAGGGTCGCCCGCTTGGTGGTGTCGCGCACGAACGCGCTGAACATCCTGCCCTTCGGCGTCTGGAACGCCGTGATGGACAGCTCGATCTGGATCTCGTGGCCGCCGCGCGTTGATACCGAGATATCGAGGCGCCGGTTGATGGCGGGGCCGCCACGCGTGGCATAGAAACGCTCCAGCACGTCTCGCTCGGATCTATGGGACTGTGCCGGGTCGATCAGCTTCGACAGGGGCAAGCCGATGACCTCCTGTCGGGAGCGACCGAAGATCTTCTCCGCCATTGGATTCAGGTCCCAGATAATGGCAGCGCCGTCCATGGTGATGATGCCATCCAGAGCCGTCTCCAGGATGGCCCTCGTTCGGGCTTCCAGCTGGGCGAGACGGTCACTCTGGGCCGACAGGTCACGCACCTTTCGGCCCAGTTCTTCGTAGAGACCAGCATTTTCCAGGGCCATGGCCACCTGCGCGGCCAGCACCGTTCCCCGCCGGACCTCGGAGATGGTGAAGGGATGCCGCGCCTGCCGGCGGAGCAGTGTCAGGGCACCGAGCGACGCGTCACGCACAACGAGGGGATAGACGAGGGCAGAGACGAATCCGTCGCCGGAGTTGTCCTGGCGAGACAGGTCCTGCAACTCCGGAGAGGAAAGACATTGTGGCGACCCGCTCGCCATCGCATGCAGGGCCAGGTTCCGGAGGAAAGACACTGATGGATGGCAGGGAGAGGTAGAGCGGTGAACCTGTGACCGCTCACCGCCCGAGGGGTCCAGGACAAGGCCGTAGGCATCGGCCGGCAGCAAACGAGCAATCATATCCAGCACGAGCCGGGTCAGGTCGCCGTGGTCCTTGATGGCAAGGAGATCCCGGCTCCAATCGTAGAGATCCACGATCCCCTGGAGGTGGCGCTTCTCCTGGGCCCGCTCCACGAGGACGCCGACCTCCTTCAACTTGAGCGGCTTCTGGATGTAGTCATACGCCCCGTGCTTCATGCAGGCGATGGCGGTTTCCACCGTCGCATAGCCGGTCGCGACGATCACCTCGAGGTCCGCGTCGATCTCCTTCAGGACCGCGAGGGTCTCGACGCCATCCATGCCCGGCATCTTGAGGTCGGTGATGGCAACCTCGAACTTGGAGCTCTTGACCGCTTCCACGCCGGCCATTCCATTCCCGGCGGTCGTGACGACGAAGCCCTCCCTGGAAAGAGCACGGGAGATCATGCTGCAAACAGCCGGCTCATCGTCGATGACGAGGACTGCTCCTCGCGCGGTGCCGCTCACCGGCGTCAGATCCCGTGGCGCGCCGGTATTCGTGTCCACTTGCATCAACCTGTCCTCCCGGGGAGGTCCAGCACGGCGGAGTCGCCATCTTGCAGATCGCGTCGGCCCAGTGCCTGGGCGCTTCTCTCGTCGCCCGCCGGAAGCACGGTCTCCGGGCCGGCGGTCTGCTCGGTGGGCACGTCCGTCGAGCCGCCGGCTCCAGCCGTCTCCTCGACACGCGGCAGATAGATCTTGAAGATGGTCCCCTGTCCGGGCTGGCTGGAGAGAACGATGTTGCCGCCGCTCTGCTTGACGATGCCGTGGACCGTTGCGAGACCGAGTCCCGTTCCCTGGCCAACTTCCTTGGTGGTGAAGAACGGCTCGAAGACACGAGACTGGGTCTCCGGATCGATCCCGTACCCGTTATCGCTCACTGCCAGCATCACGTAAGGACCGGGAGGGAGGTCGGCCTGCCGGCGGGCATAGGCCGGATCCAGAGAGACATTCGCCGTCTCGATGGTGAGCTCCCCACCCCGGGGCATGGCGTCGCGGCCGTTCACGACGAGGTTCATGACCACCTGCTCGACCTGGCCCACGTCGGCCTTGACACGTCCCAGTTCCGGCTCACGAACGACGACGAGCTCGATGTTGTCTCCGATCAGGCGCTCGAGCATCTTCTCCAGGTTCGAGACCACGTCGTTGAGCTGGAGCACACGCGGTTCGAGCACCTGGTGGCGGCTGTACGCCAGAAGCTGCCGTGTCAGCGACGCGGCCCTGTCGGCGGCCCGCCGGATCTCCTCGACATCATGTGTGGCGGCGTGATCCTGTCCGACGGCGTCCAGGGCGAGCTGGCCACAGCCCATGATGACCGTCAGCAGGTTGTTGAAGTCATGGGCCACCCCGCCCGCCAGTCTGCCGATGACTTCTATCTTCTCGGATTCGCGGAGCCGGGCCTCCAGGGCCACCCGCTCGGTGACATCGCGCTTGACCGCGACGAAATTGATGATCTTCCCGCACGCGTCCACCACGGGCGAGATCGTCGAGTCCTCCTCGTAGAGGGAACCATCCTTCCTGCGGTTGATGGATCGACCGGTCCAGACCTCACCGCGATTGATGGTCTCCCACAGTTCCCGGTAGAACTCTCTGTCGTGCTTGCCGCTCTTGAGCAGGCTCGGCTTCCGGCCGATGACCTCCTCGTGCCCGTAGCCGGAGATCCGCTCGAACGCCGGGTTCACGTACTGGATCGTCCCGTCGGTGTCGGTGATGAGGATGGCGTCGCTGGCCTGATCGACTGCCGTGGCCAGATGCTGGAGCTCGACCTCCACGCGCCTGCGCTCAGCAATCTCGCCATGCAGCAGGGTGTTCTGCTCCTTCAGTTGCTGCGCGCTGCCCTGGAGAGCTGAGTGGTTTTCCCGCAGGGCCACGCGCATGGCATTGAAGGACATCGACAGCTCCCCGATCTCGTCGTCGCCTGCCACCGGGGCTGTCAGGGGGAAGTCCTCGTGTAGCCGCCCCGCCGTGAGCTCTCGAGTGGCCAGGGCCAGCGCCGTGATGGGCTGGCAGATGCGCGTGGCATTGCGGCTGGATACGAGCCAGGTGATGACGGACATCGCGACGATGAGAACGAGCATGAGGCCAATGCCGGCATCGCTGAGGGTGGCGACGACGG
>JBHHZN010000169.1:0-5900 GCA_046758155.1 Acidobacteriota bacterium
CCTCGCTGCCCGCGCGGCAGGCGGGTCGGGCCGATACCCGTCGGAGTTCTCCGTGACGGCCGGTGGGTGCGCGACACGGCGAGGAAGTGAGGCAATGATGGGAAAGGATATTCCGGATCTCCAGATCGAGAGACAGCGCTGGGCGGAGTACGCCGACGTCGCCACGACACACAGTGTGGAGGTCCACGGCGTGCGCATCGGAGGAAGCACCCCGATCATCATCGCGGGGCCATGCGCGGTCGAATCGTTCGATCAGACACTTTCCATCGCCCGCGCGGTGCGCGACGCGGGCGGACACCTGCTGCGCGGCGGGGCCTACAAGCCACGTACGAGTCCCCATTCTTTCCAGGGTCTCGGCCTGGAAGCGTTGCGGATCCTCGCCGAGATCCGGCGCTTGACGGGGTTGGGGATCGTGACGGAGGTGATGGACCCGCGCCTGGTCGGCCAGGTGTCCGAGCACGTCGACATGCTGCAGATAGGCTCGCGCTCGATGCAGAACTTCCCCCTGCTGACCGAGGTGGGCCGGGCGGACCGTCCCGTGCTCCTCAAGAGGGGCTGGGGGGCGACGCTGGAGGAATGGCTCTGCGCGGCGGAGTACATCGCCAGGCAAGGCAACATCGAGATCATCCTGTGCGAACGCGGGATCCGCACGCCGGTCAACGCAGGCTACGCGCGGTCCATCCTGGATCTCAACATCATCGAGCCGCTGCGGCGCCGCACGCCGCTACCCGTGATCGCCGATCCATCCCACGCTACGGGCCGGTGGACCCTCGTCGAATCGATGAGCCGCGCCGCCCTGGCCGCCGGTGCCCACGGGCTGCTGATCGAGGCCGTTCAAGAAGGAGTCGACCGATCGACGCTGCGATCCGACGCCGAGCAGGGAATCCCCCCACGGATCCTGGCGGCGATCACGCAGGCGGCCCGCGCCGGCCGCGTGCCCGCTCTCCGGGACCACACGGCGCTGACCCCCTCGGCCTGACCTGCGTCTGCAACACGTCGACGGCGAGGATCGCCGGGGACGTGTACAATGCCGGGGCCGGACGATGCCGCGCGGCAAGAAGAGCACGCGGTGCGGTGGGCTGCAAGCAGAGGGGGGGATCAGATGCGACAGCGACGTGAATGGTTCGACCTGCATGACGATACTCTCGCCGAGCCGGACGTGGCGGTCGTGGGGATGCCGTTTGATGCCTCGGCGAGCCGGCAGGTCGGAGCATCGCAGGCTCCGGCCCGATTGCGCGAGCTCTCCCGCACTTCCGATCCGATCACCCGCCGGGGACAGCCCGTCGAGGGGCTCACACTGCGCGATTTCGGGGACCTGAACACGCCGGCGGCGAACAACGGCAGCCAGCCCGATTACCTGGCCCAGGCCCAGACACGGCTATACAATCTGCCGAAGAGTTCGTTCCTCCTATTAATAGGAGGCGACAACTCCATCAGCATCGCCGGCATCGGAGCCTTCATGAAACGCAATGGTCCCGACGCCGGTGTCATCTGGTTCGACGCCCATCCCGATCTGTTCGAGCAGTACGACGGCAACCCCGACTCGCACGCCTGCGCCCTGCGCCGCGCGATGACTCTGTCCGGGCTGACCGCGGCGAACGCGGTGATGCTCGGGACTCGATCGTTCTCCCGGGAAGAGTCGCGCTTCATCGCCGAGTCCGGCATCGAGATGGTGTCCGCCGCCGACTGGCTTTCCTCCTCCACCGACGCCGTGTTCGGAAGGATCCTCCGGAGGCTGGGCGATCGCTCGGCCATCTACCTCGCCGTCGACATCGACGGTCTCGATGCCTCCTGCGCCCCGGGCACCGGCTACCCGATGCCGGGCGGCGTGGGCAGCGCGGCCTTCTTCGATCTTCTCGATCTCCTCGTCGAGCGACTGCCCATCAAGGCGATGGATCCGACGGAGATCTCCCCCCCGCTGGACACCAACGATGTCACCGGGTTTCTCGGCGTGCAGGTGATCCTCGAAACGCTGGGGGGATTGTCGAGGTCGAGACTCCCGGCCTGACGATCGGCCGGCCGCGGTCAGTATCCTTCATCGTCCCGGCTCACGACGCCCCGGAAGCGGCTGTACAGAAAGGTGAAGTAGCCCGCGACCAAGATCATCCCCGGGACGAACCAGGCCAAGCCGACCGCAAGCCCATGGCCGGGGGCGGACGCGTTCCGGACGGTGAGTCCCAGCGCCGGGTCGTTGTTGGCCGGCAGGACGAGCGGGTAGAGGCCGAGGGCGGCGCTGGCCAGCATGCCCGCCAGGTACGCGCAGGACGCCAGGAACGCCTTGCCCGCCTGCGCGCGGCGCGCCAGCCACCTCACAGCGAAGAGCCCCGCCAAGGCCAGCGCCGGAAAGATGCTCCCCCAGGGTCGCTCAGCGAGGTGGCGCGGAATCCACGGCTGCACTGCAAAGGTCAAGAACGTGACGAGGCCGGTCAGCGCGACCACCCACCACCAGACGACGCCGACCACGTGCCGGGCCCGATCCCGCAGCGCGCCTTCGGTCTTCACCATCAGCCACAGCGCCCCGTGCTGCGTCAGGGCGCAGAAGGCGAGCAGGCCGACCGCGATCGTGAACCAGTCCAGGATGCCGGTCGGAGGGCCCGGCCTCAGATCGGTCCAGAGCGGCTCGAAGAAGTACCCTTCCGCGTTCAGCGGCACGCCGCGAACGATGTTTCCCAGCGCCGCGCCGAGAAACAGTGCCAGCAGCGCGCTCGACGCCGAGAACCCGACGTCCCAGAAATGCTTCCACAGGGCGCTGTCGACGTGGCCGCGAAACTCGATGGCGACGCCGCGCAGCATGAACAGCCAGAGGACGATCATCAAGGGCAGATAGAATCCGCTGAAGCTCGCAGCGTACAGCGCCGGGAAGGCGAAGAACAGAACGCCCGCGGCGACCACCAGCCAGACCTCGTTGCCGTCCCAGATCGGGCCGATGGAACCGAGCACCTGCCGGCGCTCCTCCGGTGTGCGGGCGACCCACAGGTGCAGGATCCCGGCCCCCAGGTCGA
Source organism: Acidobacteriota bacterium (assembly GCA_046758155.1). GTDB lineage: Bacteria > Acidobacteriota > Polarisedimenticolia > JACPZX01 > DASXTC01 > JBHHZN01. The sequence goes on from JBHHZN010000169.1 coordinate 3,003, forward strand.
ACCCATCCAGCACGACGTAGCCGGTGATCAGGAAAGTCACCACACTGAACCAGACGGTTTCCATGACGCCTGTCTCAATCGCTCCCGGCGTGACGAGCCGGGGCGGTCCGCGGGCCGCGCTGGATCTCGAGGCCCACCAGGAAGAGAAACAAGATCCCGAGCACCATGTACATGCCGAAGAAGCCGAGGAGCGTGAACAGGGCGTTGCCGGACGAAACGTGCTCGGACGCCCCCTCGGCCGTGCGCATGACCCCGTGGATCAACCACGGCTGGCGCCCGAGCTCGGCCGTGAACCACCCGGCCGTGTTGGCGATGTAGGGAAACGGGAAGATCAGGAGCAGGACCCACAGCATCCGGCGGCTTTGGTGCAGGCGGTCTCCGCGCAGCAGCCAGGCCGCGGCCGCCAGGACGACGATGAAGATCGTCCCCAGCCCCACCATGATGTGATAGGCGTAATAAAGCAGCGGGATGTTGCACGGCCACTCGTCGCGCGGAAAGGCGTCCAGCCCCTTGACCTCCGCCTGCCAGCGGTTGTATGTCAGAAAGCTCAGCATGCGGGGGATCACGATCGGGTTGTCGAGGCGCATCGCCTCGACGTCGGGCTGCCCCATGATCGCGAGGGGAGCTCCCCGCTCGGTCCGGAACAACCCCTCCATGGCCGCCAGCGTGGCCGGCTGATACCGGGCGACCATCTTCCCCTGGGTATCGCCCGTCGGAAACGCCACCAGGATCGCCGCGGGCAGGCCGACGATCACGCCGAGGCGGACGAAGATCCTCGCGTCGGTCTCGTGCCGGCGCTCGAGCAAGTAGTACGCGCCCACGGCGGCCATGACAAAGCATGCGGTGACCACCGCCCCGAGCATCGTGTGCGCGTACTGCCAGATGAGCCAGGGATTCAGCAGCAAGGCCGGAAGACTGCCCAGGCCGATCCGGCCGGTCGCGTCGATCGTGTGGCCCACCGGGTGCTGCATCCACGCGTTGGTCGCCACGATGAAGAACCCGGAAAGCCACGAGCCGGCGAAGACGAGGAAAGCGCTCGCCCAGTGCGCGCGCGGGCCGAGGCGCTTGGCTCCGAACAGGAACAGCCCGAGGAAGGTCGACTCGAGGAAGAAGGAGAACACCCCTTCCATCGCCAGTGTCTGGCCGATCACCGCGCCGGCGGCGCGCGAGAAACCCGCCCAGTTGGTGCCGAACTGGAACTCCATCGGGATGCCTGTTACCACGCCCATGACGAAGTTGACGGCGAAGATCTTCCCCCAGAAACTCGCGGCGCGATCCCAGGTCTCGTCGCGCGTTCGCAGTGCCACGGTCTTCAGGATGACGATCAGGAGCGCCAGTCCCATGGTGAGCTGCGGAAACAGGTAATGGAAGGTGATGGTGAAAGCGAACTGGAGGCGATGAACCGCGAGGGCGCTATCCATGATGAGCTGAGCCGCACTCCCCTGCCGGGGCCGAGCCCGCGTTCAGATCGCTACGAGTCTTTCAATCCCGCTGCAGATCCGCCGTCCAGTTGACCACGAGCGTGAGAGGCGAGCCGGCCTGCTGCTCGACGGCGGTGTTGATGAGGAATCGCGTCCCGTCGGCGGCGACGTCGTAGACGCGGAAGATGCTCGCTCCGCGCTCCATCCCGAACAGCGAGCGGGGATCGCCGACTTCCACTCGTTCATCGCGCACCGTGACCGGAGCGATCATCATCTCGCCGGTCGGCGCCAGGAAGAACACGCCGGTTTGGTCCTTCTTCCACCGCGGCTGCGTGCCGCCCGCCGTGGTGACCTGCCATTTGCCGCCCGGCTCGGGGAAGGGCATGATATAGACTTCCTCTCTTCCGGACTCGTCGGACGTGTAAGCGATCCACTTGCCGTCCGGTGAGAAGTCGCCCCAACCTTCCTGGAAATCCGTCCTCACGATCGGGACCGGATCCCCCGGCTGCTCCACCGGGAGCGCCCACAGATCGAACTTGGTCGCGCTCCCGGCGGCCGTGTACGTGTAAATGATCCAGCGTCCGTCCGGGGAGATACTCGGATGGAAAACATCTCCCTCCGACTCGTACAGGATCTCGGCGGTTCCGGATCCATCGGCGTCCTTGCGGTACAGGTCGAAATGTCCCTTACGATCCGAGCTGAAGACGAGAAACGTGCCATCGGGAGACCAGGCGGCGCAGCAGTCGATCGAGGCATCGAAGGTGAACCGCGTGCGAACGTTACGGGCCATGTCATGCAGCCAGATGTCCCAGTTCGAGGAGGTCGGATCGACGATGCTCAGAGCCGCCCTGCCTCCGTCACGCGACAAGGAGATGTCGGGGTAGTCGCCGGTTTCGCCCACGGCATCAAGTTTCTCACCGGTCCCATCGAACATCGCAAGCTGCGTGTTGGTCTGTCCGCGCCCGGTCTGGTACACCAGCACGCCGTTGTCCGAGACCGAGAAGATCCCCCGCGAGTACGCCTGATCGAATCGCACGCTCTCGGCCAGCGGGACGGCGTCGGCCGTGAACTCCAGCCGGTCCGGATCGAACGGCTGGGCCATCAGGGTTCGATCGCGCACGAAGAGGAGATGTCCCGATACGTAGGCGGCGTTGGAATCGACGTGGAACAGGAGCTGTCTTTCCTCCGAGTCCAGCGAGCCGACATAGATCGCGGTCTGTTCGCCACGGCCCTGGCCGCGCACCCGCGCCAGGAAGAGGAAATGGCGGCCGTCGGGCAGGAAACGCGGGTAGCGATGCGTCTCCTCGTTGCGCGCGGCGTCCAGGCGCGTCACCTGGACCGGCTCGCCGCCGGAGGACGGGACACGCCAGAGGGGATCCCGGTAGCCGGGCGAGAAGACGATATCGCCGGCGGCGTTCCACGTTCCCCCGCGGCCGTCCGGCGCGGCGTGCTTGCCCAGTCTTCCCTTGAGGAGCTT
>JBHHZN010000170.1:0-5882 GCA_046758155.1 Acidobacteriota bacterium
TGGTTGCAGGAGGCTCTTGAGCGGCTTCGTGTCCGTCAGCTCATCGAACGTGGCGACGGTCATGAACCGGCGACCGGGCGTTGTCGGGGAAAACTGCCGGATGCCCATCGCCTAGACCCCCTCGAAGTATTCGATCATCTTCTCCCCCTCTGCGAGGGTCACGTAGGCCTTCTTCCAGTCGGGATGCTTGCCCGTCTTGCGTCCCCTGCGAATGATCTTCCCGTGGACGGTCAGTGTCCGGACCGCCGAGACCTTCACCTTGAAGAGAGTCTCCACGGCGTTGCGGACCTGCACCTTGTTCGCCCTGCGGGCCACCTTGAAGCAGAGGGTGCGCTCGCTGTTTTTCAGATCGGTGGATTTCTCCGTGATGACCGGAGCCAGGATCACCTTGGTGGCGTGAATCATGCTTACAGCACCTCCCCCAGCTTCGTCGACGCGGCCCGGCTCAGCACGACCCAGTCGTGCCGCAGCAGATCCACGACGTTCGCAGCCGACGCCAGGCCCACACTGCATTGGGAGAGATTGCGGGCGGCGAGGTCCAGGTTCCCGGGCACGGGTTCATCCAGAAAGAGCGCGCTGCCTTTCAGCTCCAGTCGTTCCATCACCCTGACCAGCGATTTCGTTTTGTGCGAATCCAGCTCGAAATTATCGACCACGAGGAGCTTTCCCTCTCTCAGCTTCTCCGACAGGGCGACCCGGATGGCTCCGACCCGCTTACGCCGAGGGAAGCGGAAGAAGTAGGAACGCGGGCTCGGCCCATGGACCGTCCCGCCGTGACGCCAGAGGGGAGAACGGACCGACCCGACCCGGGCCCGTCCCGTCTTCTTCTGCTTCCAGAGTTTGCGGCCGCTGCCTCGCACCTCGGCGCGGGTCTTGGTGTCATGGGTCCCACGCCGGCCCGCCGCCATGTAGGCGCGGACCGCCTCGAACACCAGCGGACGGTTGGGTTCAGCGGCGAACACCCTCTCGGACAGGGTAAGCTCCCCGACATCTTTGTTGTCGCAGTTCTTCACCTTCACGACCAGCTCGGCCATCAATTCCTCTTCGCCGCGCGTGCCTTGCGGATCATCAAGAGCGTGCCCCGCGAGCCCGGAACCGCCCCTTTCACGAGGAGCAGGTTTTTCTCCGGGTCGATGCGGACGATCTCGAGGTTCTTCACGGTGATCCGGGCCGATCCCATATGCCCGCCCATGCGGGTTCCCTTGAAAACACGCGACGGGAAGGCGGAGGCTCCGATCGACCCGGGCGCCCGGTGGAACATCGAGCCATGGGTGGCCCTCCCTCCACTGAAACCGTGCCGCTTCATCACGCCCGCGAATCCTTTCCCCTTCGAGATACCGATGACATCGACAAAGGCCTTCTCTTCAAACAGATCCACCTGGACCTGGTCGCCGACCTCCACCTCACCCTGGGCCGGCGCGAACTCGCGGACGGTTCGCAGGGGCGGCAGTTTCTTCTTCTCGAAGTAGCCCCGCCGCGGCTTGGTCAGCTTCGACTTCGAGAAGCGCTCCACCAGGCCCAGCTCGACGGCCTCGTAGCCGTCCTTCGCCTTGGTGCGTTTGCCCACGACGACGCACGGGCCCGCCTTCAGAACCGTGACGGGAACGACCACACCGTCTTCGCGAAACACCTGGGTCATCCCGACCTTGCGCCCGAGAAGCCCTTCGACACCGACAGCCACGTGAACCCTTCCCCCCTCCTACTGCCCGAAGGCCTTGATCTCGACGTCGACGCCCGCCGGCAGGTCCAGTTTCATCAACGCATCAACCGTCTGGGGCGTCGGCTCGAGGATGTCCAGGAGCCTCTTGTGTTTACGCATCTCGAACTGCTCGCGCGATTTCTTGTCGACATGAGGGGAGCGCAGCACGCAGTACATGGATCTCACGGTCGGAAGCGGGATAGGCCCCGCGACGCGCGCGCCCGTTCTCTTGGCGGTCTCGACGATCTCGGATGTCGACTGGTCGAGAATCCTGTGATCGTATGCCTTCAGGCGAATTCTGATCTTTTCCTTCACGGGCATCCCGTTTCAACTCCTGTCGGGTCCTACTCGATGACCTTTGTGACCGTCCCGGCGCCGACGGTCCTGCCGCCCTCGCGGATGGCAAACCGCAGACCCTTGTCCATGGCAATGGGGGTGATGAGGTCGATGGAGAGGCCCAGGTTGTCCCCCGGCATCACCATTTCCACCCCCTCGTCCAACGTTGCCACGCCGGTGACGTCCGTCGTCCGGAAATAAAACTGCGGCCTGTATCCGCTGAAAAACGGCGTGTGCCGTCCGCCTTCTTCCTTCTTGAGGACGTAGACCTCGGCCTTGAACTTCGTGTGCGGCGTGATGCTGCCGGGCTTGGCGACGACCTGGCCGCGCTCCACGTCCTTGCGCTCCACCCCTCGCAAGAGCAGCCCGACGTTATCCCCCGCCATTCCTTCGTCGAGGAGCTTCTTGAACATCTCCACGCCGGTGACCACCTTCCTCTGTGTCTCGCGGACACCGACGATCTCCATCTCCTCGCCGACCTTCACTTTCCCTTGCTCGACACGGCCGGTCACGACCGTGCCTCGCCCGGAGATCGAGAAGACGTCCTCGATCGGCATCAGGAACGGCTTGTCGAGCGGCCGCTCGGGCACCGGGATGTAGTCGTCCACAGCCTCCAGCAAGTCTCTGAGACACTTGGTCTTCTCTTCATCCTGGGGGTTGTTGAGCGCCTCGAGGGCCGACCCCTTGATGATCGGGATCTCGTCGCCGGGAAACTGGTAGCTCTTGAGAAGCTCCCGGACCTCCAACTCCACCAGCTCCAGCAGGTCGGGATCATCCACCATATCCACCTTGTTCAGGAACACCACGATCCGGGGCACACCGACCTGGCGGGCCAGCAGGATGTGCTCGCGCGTCTGGGGCATCGGACCGTCGGCCGCCGACACGACGAGGATCGCCCCATCCATTTGCGCCGCCCCCGTGATCATGTTCTTCACGTAATCGGCATGGCCCGGGCAATCCACGTGCGCGTAATGGCGCTTATCGGTCGAGTACTCCACGTGGGCGGTGGCGATCGTGATGCCGCGCTCGCGCTCCTCGGGAGCATTGTCAATGGATTCAAAGCTCCGGACGGCGTTCTTCGAGTCCTTCGCGTTCAAGACGAGCGTGATCGCCGCCGTGAGCGTGGTCTTGCCGTGGTCCACGTGACCGATGGTTCCGATATTGACGTGGGGTTTGCTACGATCGAATTTTTCTTTCGCCATCCCTGTCTCCCCAGGCTTCAGCTACCGAGCGGCCGTACCCTGAATGCCCGCGACGACCTCTTCGCTGATGTTCTTGGGCGTTTCATCGTATTTGAGAAACTGCATTGTATAGCTTGCTCTTCCCTGAGTCAGGGATCGCAGATCTGTCGCGTAACCGAACATCTCGCTCAACGGAACATTCGCGTGAATCACCTGGATCCCCTGGCGGGCATCGATATGAATGATCCTGCCCCGCCGGGAGTTCAGGTTCCCGATGACGTCGCCGAGGTATTCATCCGGGGTCACGATCTCGACCTCCATGATGGGCTCGAGCAGGATCGGGTCCGCCCGCTTCGCCGCCTGGCGAAAGGCCATCGAGCCTGCGATCTTGAAGGCCATCTCGGACGAATCGACCTCGTGAGACGAACCGTCAATCAGCGTGACCCGGATATCCCTCAACTCGAATCCGGCAAGGACACCGCCGGCCATCGCCTCCTTGATGCCGGCCTCTGTGGGACCGATGAACTCCCGGGGGATGGCTCCGCCCACGATCTTGTTGACGAATTCGTAGCCCGTGCCGGACGGGAGCGGCTCGATCTCGAGCTTGACATGACCGTACTGGCCCTTGCCGCCCGTCTGCTTGACGTGGCGCGCTTCCGCCTTGGCGGCCTTCCGGATGGTTTCCTTGTAGGCGACCTGCGGCTTGCCGACGTTCGCCCCGACCCCGAACTCGCGCACCAGCCGGTCGACGATGATCTCGAGGTGCAGCTCGCCCATGCCCTTGATGATGGTCTGGCCGGTCTCGGAATCGACATGCACGCGGAACGTCGGGTCCTCCTGGGCCAGCTTCTGCAGGGCCGCCCCCAGTTTTTCCTGGTCGCCCTTGGTCTTCGGCTCGATGGCCACGGCGATCACCGGCTCGGGAAACTTCATCGCCTCCAGGATGATCGGATGATCCTCGTCGCAGATGGTGTCCCCGGTGGAGGCGTTTTTCAGGCCGACCACCGCACAGATGTCACCGGCGTAGACCTCGCGGACTTCCGCCCGGCGGTTCGCGTGCATCTCCACCAAGCGCGAGACACGCTCGCGCCGGTCCTTCGTGGCGTTGTAGACGTACGACCCCGCCCTCAGCGTGCCTGAGTAGATCCGCGTGAAGGCCAACTGCCCGACGAACGGGTCGCTCATGATCTTGAAGACCAGACCTGAAAGAGGCGCAGTATCCGACGTAGGCCGGGTCTGCCGCGTCTCCTGGCGGGGAAGAGTGCCCTCAACGGGAGGGATGTCGAGCGGCGAAGGGAGGTAATCTACGATGGCGTCGAGCAGGAGCTGGACCCCCTTGTTGCGGAACGCCGACCCGCACAGCACGGGGGTGGCCATCCGCGCAATGGTGGCCTTGCGGATGGCGCGCTGGATCTCCTCCGGAGTGATCTCCTCCCGCTCGAGCCACTTGTGCAGCAGGCCCTCATCAACCTCGCAGGCGGCCTCGATGATCTTCTCCCTGCGGTGATCGCACTCTTCCTTGAGCTCGGCCGGGACATCGAAATCCTCGTGCTCGGCCCCGAGCGTTTCGTCCTTGTAGGTTCGCACCCGCATGTAGATGAGATCGATGATCCCGCGGAACTCCTCCCCCTGGAGGTAAGGGATCTGGAGGGCGACCGGTCGCGCGTTCAGTTTCGTGACCATCATACCGATGCACCGGTCGAAATCAGCCCCCTGCCTGTCCATCTTGTTGACGAAGGCGATCCGTGGGACGCCGTACTTGTCGGCCTGCCTCCAGACGGTCTCGGACTGCGGCTCGACCCCGGCAACAGCGCAAAAGACCCCGACGGCCCCGTCCAGCACACGCAGCGAGCGTTCCACCTCCGCCGTGAAGTCGACATGGCCCGGCGTATCGATGAGGTTGATCTCATGATCCCGCCAGAACGCGGTGGTGGCGGCGGATGTGATGGTGATGCCCCGCTCCTGCTCCTGCTCCATCCAGTCCATGACGGCCGTGCCCTCATGGACCTCCCCGATCCGGTGGGTCTTGCCGGTGTAATAGAGGATCCGCTCGGTCGTCGTCGTCTTCCCGGCGTCGATGTGCGCCATGATGCCGATATTCCTGACTCTCTCGAGCGGTGTTTTGCGAGACATACTCATCTGCCTTCTGGTTTCTTCAATGGTCGCAGTACTTACCACCGGTAATGAGCGAAGGCCTTGTTGGCCTCCGCCATCCTATGTGTATCTTCCCGTTTCTTGATGGCCCCGCCCGTATTGTTGGCGGCGTCCATCACCTCGTTCGCCAGCTTCTCGCGCATGCTCCGGCCCGGCCGCGCGGCCGCGAAGTTGATCAGCCATCGGATCGCGAGGCTCAGCCTGCGACCTTGGCTCACCTCGACCGGGATCTGATACGTCGATCCGCCGACCCTGCGCGCCTTGACCTCCAGGATCGGCCGCACGTTATCGACCGCCTTCTTGAAGATTTTCAGCGGATCGTCCTTCGTCTTGGTCTTGATGATGTCCATTGCCCCGTAGAAGATCTCCTCGGCCCGTGTCTTCTTGCCACGCTCCATGACCGAGTTGATGAACTTCGTCACGAGCGATGACTGAAACACCGGGTCCGGCGGGATCGGCCGCTTCGGGACCTCACGGCGTCTGGGCATGAACAAAAACCTCCAAAAGTAAAC
>JBHHZN010000171.1:0-5868 GCA_046758155.1 Acidobacteriota bacterium
GGTGAACAGCGTGCGATACGCCTGATCGTCCATCAGCCCCGCGCCACGCAGTGCTGAGAGCAGGCGGGTCGTTCTCTTGTGGCGAGGCGATGCGACATCATGCCGGAGCTGCAGGAACTGGATGGCGAACTGGATGGCGTTCAACCCTCCCCAGCCCATCTTGATATCGATGCGGCCCTGCCCGGTTTTCCCGGCCTCGCGCTCGAGCCTTTCCTTCATCTGGCGGACCGCATCCGCGAGATCTTCCGAGCGGGCGCGGTCCAGGACGGCTTGTTCGAGCTGATGGACGATTCCCCATCCCATCTCGAGATCACCCGCGATGGGACGAGCCTTGAGGAAGGACTGCATTTCCCATATCCCGGCCCGCGTCGAGAAGTATTCTCGGAGGCCGGTGGTGGGCTGGGCCAGCTCCCCCTCGGCGCCGAACGGCCTGAGGCGGGTGTCGACCGTGTACAGGGCCCCTTCGCGGGTGATGGAGGTCAGCATCTCCAGGATGTCCCGGGCCACGGCATTGGCCAGGGCGTGCCGCTCGGGCGCCGGGGAGCCGCCGGGCCCGTAAAGGAACATCAGGTCGAGGTCCGACGTGTAATCCAGTTCGCGGTACCCGAGCTTCCCGAGGCTCAGGACGACGAAACCGCGCGGGCCGCGCGATGTCATCGGCTCCCAAGCGGAGGCGCGCGCACAGGTGTCCACGCTGAATCGGACGATCGCTTCAGCCAGATCGCTCAGGCTCCGTTCCACGGCGGCCACGCCCGCCTGACCGTTCAGATCCTTGAGGCCCATGAGGAGAATCTGCTTGCGCTGGTAAACCCGCAGGAACGCGGCGCATGCCTCCTCGTCGGCACGGGGGGCGAGGCCGGTGGCTATCTCGCGCAGATGCTCCGTGACCGTCCGATCCTTCGCAACGGCGGAGCTGAACCGCTCGTCGAGGACCAAGCCGGGTCTGTGGAGCAGCGTCGATGTGAGCAACTGGCTGCCGGCGAAAAGGCGAACGAGGGCCGGAACCAGTTCTGTTCTCTTCAACAACGCGCCGAGGGCGGTCGGCTCGATCGACGTGGAGGCGAGAAAGCGCTCGAGGTTCCGCAGGCTACGAAGTGGGTTATGCACGCGCGTCAATTCCCGCAGCAGATCGGGAGTGATCCCGCGAAAGCGACGTCTGACCTCCGTCCGGGTCGTGGATGATGACAGGAACTTCGCTACGGCCTTGATGCTGCCGAGCAGCGCCTCCGGGTTGGCCACCTCCGCCTCGCGCAGTCGCGCGACGATCGCGCTGTCGGACATTCGATCCAAAAAGATATCCGGGCTGGGCGGCTGTTCGAAGCTCCCCTGTGAGAGGCGCCCCAGAACGGAATCGTAGACCGACCGGACGGCCTCCTGGTGCCGTTGCAGGTCGGCGAGGAAGCTTCGCGCTTCCTGTCGCTGGGCGCTGTCCCGATATCCCAGGGAGCGGGCCAGGACGCGCAATTGACGATCGTCATCCGGCAGGACCGACCGCTGGAGATTCCGGTGTATCTGGAGGCGGTGCTCGGTTTCCCGCAAGAAGAGGTATGCCGCGGAAAGCAACCCGTACTGTGTCATCGACAGGAATCCCTTGTCAGACAGCCTGTGGAGCGCCAGGAGCGTATTTCTCGACCGGATCCATGGCTGCCCACCGTGGGCCATCTGGAGGGCCTGCACCGTGAATTCTATCTCCCTGATCCCTCCCCGGCCCAGCTTGAGGTGGGAGTACATCTGGCCCCTGCGGGTGAGCCTCGCATCCACCCGGTCTTTCATGGCCCGGATATCTCCGATGATCGCGGGGTCGGTGCCTCGCGTGTAGATGATCCGCTCGATGCCCCTGACGAAACGCTCACCGAGGGCGAAGTCTCCGGCCGCTGGACGCGCCTTGATGAGCGCCTGCCGCTCCCATGGCCGGGCCCAGGTCCCGTAATAGACAAGGGTGGCATCGAGCGGCATCACGAGGTCCCCATCGCGTCCGCCGGGGCGCAACCCGCAATCGACGCGGAACGCCTGTCCTTCGGTCCCGATCTGCCCCAGCCCCCTGGTCAGCGCCTCGGCTGCACGCGTGAAAAACTCCTTGTTCGTGATCTGGGATTCCGGTCGGCCGGGCACGCCGGTGGTCTCGCCATCCCTGGAATACAGGAACAGAAGGTCGACATCGGATGAATAGTTCAACTCCTGCCCCCCGAGCTTCCCGAGGGCGATGATGGCCATCGTGGCCTCGATGATCCGGCCGGATTCATCGTACGCCTGCGGTTTCCCGAATAGCTTGGTGAGATCGGCTATGACCTCGCACTGGGCGGCGTCAAGCATCGCGTCGGAGGCGCCGGAGATCTCCTGGCATATATCGGCGAGATTCGCATCCCGGTGAAGGTCCTTCAGTCCGATGCGGAGGTTCGCGCGCCGTTTGAATCTCCTGAGTAGGTCCCAGAAATCCCATGCATGAAACGCCCCGCGCAAACGGGCCAGATCGTTCCCGAACTGTTCGGCTCCCCAGGTGCCCTGCCGCCGGGCACGGACCAGTCGAGGCAGCTGGCCTCGGTCATTGATGAGGGATTCGGCGAGGTACTCGCTGAAGCCGAAAAGGGTCAGCAGCGTGTCAAGTTCCTCCGGATCTTCCGGAACGGAACAATCCCGGGAGTACCGTTCCAGGTGGATCAGGGCCAGATCCGGGTCGGGGACATCGGGAAGGAGGGACACGAGCAAGGACGCGAGGCGTCGAGGATTCCCTCGTGCTCCTATCCGCCGGATGTCCTCCGCGCCGCGATCGGGGTCGTCCAGGACGCGCCGACAGAGCCGGAGGACCTCTTGAGGCAATGAGGCCGACATGCGGATATTCTACCGCAGGGGGTCACGGATCTCCCGGCCGGTGGCCGCCCGTTGATCGGGGCCGGCGGCTAGATGTCGTAGTAAAGGCTGAACTCGTACGGGTGGGGACGCGCTCGCAAGGGCTCGACTTCGTGGGTCATCTTGTAGCTGATCCAGGTTTCGATCACGTCCTCCGTGAAGACATCCCCCTTGAGCAGGAACTCGTTGTCCTTCTCGAGCTCCGCCAGCGAGTCTTCGAGTGAGCCGGGCAAACGAGGTATGTTCTTGAGTTGCTCGGGATCGAGACCGTAAATGTCCTTGTCCATCGGTTCTCCGGGATCGATGCGATTCTGGATCCCGTCGAGTCCCGCCATGACCATCGCGGCGTAGGCGAGGTACGGGTTGCACGAGGGGTCCGGCGTCCTGAATTCGAGTCTCTTGGCCTGCGGTGACTGCGAATACATCGGGATCCGGACGGCCGCGGAGCGGTTCCGGCGGGAGTACGCGAGGTTGACGGGCGCCTCGAACCCCGGCACGAGCCGCTTGTAGGAGTTCGTCGTCGGTGCCGCGAACGCGACGACGGCTGCGGCGTGCTTGAGCAAGCCGCCGATATAATGAAGGGCGGTTTCGGACAACCCCGCATAGCGATCTCCGGCGAACAACGGTTTGCCCGCCTTCCAGAGGCTCTGGTGACAGTGCATGCCTGATCCGTTGTCGCCGAAGATCGGCTTCGGCATGAAGGTCACGGTCTTGTTGTGCTGTTTCGCGGTATTCTTGACGATGTACTTGAACAGCATCAGGTTGTCCGCGCAGCGCGTGAGGCTGGCGTACTTGATATCGATCTCCATCTGGCCGGCCGAGGCCACCTCGTGGTGGTGCGCTTCGACGGTCAGGCCGCACTCCTCCATCGTCATGACCATTTGGCTGCGCAGATCCTGGTAGGCGTCGGTGGGAGGAACCGGGAAATAACCCTCCTTGAAGCGCGGCTTGTAGCCCAGGTTGGGCCCCTCGTTCCGGCCGGTGTTCCAGCGACCTTCGACCGAATCCACGTGGTAGTACGCCTCGTGCTCGTTCTGGTCGAAACGGATGTCGTCGAAGACGAAGAACTCCGCCTCGGAGCCGAAGTAGGCCGTGTCGGCAATGCCGGTCTGGTTCAGGTAGGCCTCGGCCTTCTGCGCGATGTTGCGTGGGTCCCGACCGTATTTTTCCTTCGTGATGGGGTCGACGATGTTGCCCACGATGTGCAGGGTGGGAGTGTGCAGGAACGGGTCCACGACGGCTGTGGCCGCGTCCGGCACGACGAGCATGTCGCTCTCACTGATGCTCCGCCACCCGCGGATCGAGGAGCCGTCGAACCCGAAGCCTTCCTCGAACGAGCGTTCGTCCAGTTCGTGGGTGGGAAATGAACAGTGCTGCCAGAGGCCGGGAAAATCCATGAACTTGATGTCGATGATCTTGATGTTTCTGTCCCTGGAAAGTTGCAAGACTTCAGAGGGCTTCATGGAATTGCCTCGCGATGGCGCCCTTGCGGGCGAGTTGGGGAAAAACCGACATGTTTGAGCAAGCTGCGCGATTATAACGTAGGGTGAGTCCCTGTCAATGGAGCCTATTGCGCAGACGCCAGGCGGCGACCTGCGCTTCGTATCGTACCGCCTGGTTGGGGTCGTTCTTCCCGATGCTCTCGATCATGGCGAGGGCGGATTCATCCCCGAACGCCGCCAAGGTCCTGATCGCCTGGCGACGGACCTCCTCGTTTTCATCGAAACGGCCCATCCCTGCCACCTGATCGAACAGGGTCTTGTCGAGCGGACCGGCTGTGACCTCGTCGGAGGATTCAGCAGGCGGCGCCAGGAGGAGCTGCCTCACCAGCGCCAGCGCCCCCGACCGGAAGTCCGGCCGCCGGTGCCCCATCAGGCGTAGGAGGACTTCCGTGTCGTCCCGGGTGGCAAGATGATACTTGCGGCACTGGACGAGACCTGCCTCGATGAGGTACGGATTATTCAGGCGCAGGAGTCCCCGCAGGGCGACGGCTTGGCGGTCCATCTGCCCGAGCCGGTCGATCTGCACGAAGCGTTTGATGGCTTCGATGAGGGCCTCGCGCCCCTCCGGTGGGACGGCCACCTTGCCTTGCGCGGCACCTACGACCGCGTAGACGTCCGGCTTTCCCCTCCTTCCGAACTCATCGACGTACGGCACGAGGAACAGGATGGACTCTTCACCTCGGGTGAAAACTTCCCTCTCGACCCCCGGCAGCGGTTGGGTGTAGTCGATGTAATGGGGAACGATGCGGAGGTTTTCCCCTTCGTAGTGCCCCTTGAGCACCTCTAGGACGGCAACGCGTGGTTTGCGCGTCGAGCTGGACAGCGATCGTGCCCGGATGACCAGAGAGGCGCGGGCGGTTTTCTGGTAAAGCGAGAGATGCTGGACGGCGGCCGTCGCCGGGCGCGGGTTCGCACCGAACCCGGCCCGGAACAACACCGCGCCGGCGACGGCCGGTTCGGCCACGTGCCGCACTGGGAGGCTTGTCCGTCGGCAGGCGTTCTCGGCGCCCTCGGGAGACGCTGTCGCGACTGAGGAACGAAAGGCCATCGGGGGTAACTGTGATCGAACGATGCAGAGGCCTAGGGAATGCGTATCTTGGTGACGATCCGCGCCATCTGCTCCATCAGCTCCATCTCCTTCTTGTCGTTCGGCTTGTGGATCTTGTCCGGGCCGATGCCACGGCCCTGAGCCGATATCTCGATGGCGTAGAGGTTCCCCCGCTTTTCATCAGCGAAGACATACCAGCGGGCGGGGCCTTCACCCAACCGGTCCTTGACCCGATCGTACCACCGGGTGTCAGCCACCCAGGCGGTGTACTTGCCGACTTTCCCCTGACGGATCGTCATCTCGTCCGCGTCGAGGGTGAAGTCGGCCGAGGAGCGGACCAGGCGCATGATGAAACGCCTGACCTCGTCTTTCGCCTTCAGCTTGCGCGCTGGTTTGTAGGGCCGGCGTATGACGAGGATCCGGCGCATATTACCCGGCGCGCCCGACTGGATGCTGAACCGCATCCGTCCG
>JBHHZN010000172.1:0-5818 GCA_046758155.1 Acidobacteriota bacterium
GGGCGGAGGAAGTCGGCGGGTGGGACCACATCCGGGACATGGGGCTGGCCCTCGGGGTTGTTTACGATGAACAGGCGGGTCAGTATCGGACTTATTTCGAGAAGGATGTCGACCGGCTGATCATCGATCTGATGTCGGCCGACATGGTCGTGGGTTTCAACGTCAAACGGTTCGATTACGTCGTTCTCGCCGGATACCGGGATGCCGCCTACGAGCGCATCCGCACGTGTGACCTGCTCGAGCACCTCCATCAACAGCTCGGATTCCGACTGAAGCTGAACCATCTCGCCGAAAAGACTCTCGGCACGGGCAAATCGGCCGATGGGCTGCAAAGCCTGCAGTGGTTCAGGCAAGGCCGGCTCGATCTCATCGAGCGCTACTGTCGCCAGGACGTGGAGGTCACGCGACAACTGTACCTGTTCGGGAAAAAGCACGGGTATCTCCTGTACGAAGGCAGGGATCGCGGCGTTCGACGTGTGCGCGTCACCTGGTAGGACTGCACGCGTCCTTCTCTTGACAGGCGATCGGCGTGGTCCTAAGCTAGGAGTCCGGCATGGGGGTAAAGCGTGCTCCCCTCCTCGGTTACCAATCGCATTCCAGTCGCAAAACATGTGCTGTCGTCTTGCCCATCCGATCTCCACGGAAGAGGTGTGTCTCTGTTTCTTCATGCCACGAGAAGGAGGTGATTCCACATGGCAAGATTTCGGATAGACGATCTGAAGACGATCGAGATGGCACCAACATCACCGGCCACGCTGAGAGGCAAAATCAGTGAGGTCATCCTCAGCTCGACTCACGCGAAGGCGCGGGTCGAATCGCTCAACCCCGAGACAGGCGAGTATCGCGTGGTCCTGCAGGGCACTCTGGATCGCGAGATCTCACGGTTCAACGATTAAAGGTGCCTCTTCGGCGCCGCTTTTCCTTCCCACTCGGCCAGAGGAGGTGACAGTTCATGGCTCGATTCCGCGTTCAGGACATCAAGACTCTCGAAAAATCACCCACTGCCCCCGGCACCTTGAAGAACAAGCTCGGCGAGATGCTCATCAGCAGCATCAACGCCACCGCCAAGGTCGAGGGCCTCAACCTCGAGACGGGCGAGTACCGAATCGTCCTCCAGGGCACCATCGATAAAGAAGAGACGAAGTTCGACGAAGGCTAGCGGGCACGTCTCGAATCTCCCCCGTCCGTCCGGGGCCGAAAGCAAGAAGCCCTTGCCGGACGGGGTTTTTTCACATGTCAGAGCGTCCGGTGGCTAACACCCCGACAGGGAATCCCATAGGCCGGCCGGGAACCGACCCGATCGTGGTGCTCGGGCTCGAATTCGGTCGGTTTCCGGAGGCAAGCCCGCTCAATCCCCGTTTTTGCCCCGGCCGCGAGCGTCTGAAACTGACCGTGGAGGTTCGGCTCGATGGCCCGGCCCCTCTGGTCGCACCCGCCGAGTTCCTGGAAGCCCTCCAGGGAACCTTCCCCAGCCTGTGTCGCCACCATTGCTGCGGCGATCATCACCTGCGAGAGATATTCGCCGGAGAGCATCCTCCCCCCGCATGCGCGCTGCGGGACACCGATCCGGCCACCGACGTGGCGCACCTCCTGGAACACCTCATCATCGATTTCCAGTACTTCATCGCGGCGATGCAGACATGCAGCGGGATCACCTGCGGGTACGAGAGCCCGCGCAACCGGTTCGACATCTTCATCGAGACGCCGGACCGGCGGGTCAGCCGCCTCGCGATCGACCTGGCGACCCCGCTGCTGGCATCGCTCCTGCGTGGGGCGAGCATCGACCCGATCCTCAGCACCGCGATCAAGCTCGCGCGGTCGGTGCACGCCAACCGCTCGAGGCCGATCACCCGATCCACGGCAAGTCAGTGGCTCGCGGGGGATCGGAACGCCCCACGGGCCCTGACAATGCTGCATGATCTGCGCTTCATCGAGGAGATCGCCATGAATGTCAACTTCAGCCGGATTCCTCTTTACCGGATGGCGCCGGAGGGCGGCATCCCTTCGCCGCGGTGAGACTCGATGAACGCCGTCGATCTTGACTTGCTTGTACCACAAGCCGTATGATGCCTTCGGTTTGCGTGGCCCGTCGCTCTCGGGAGCGCATTCACCCTCCAGACCAGATCGTTCGACCATCCGCGGGCCACCGCCGAACCGCCTCGCGCTCCAGTCGCCTGTCCGTCGGCTGTCCGCGGAGGGAATGGGTTGCACTTTGCGTTTGACACGAATGGTCCCGGGAAGTGATGCCGACCTGCTCCGTGTGGTTCTCGCGGACCCGGAGAGTCTCTGCCCGGGCCTGCGCGTTCTCGCCACCGGGATTCCCCTCCCCGGGCAGGGCACCATCGATGCGCTGGGAAAGGACCAGCATGGCGCGATAGTTCTCCTGCTCGTTCGGCTCGAAGCCGGCGCCCCCGCCGTCGGGCAGGCCGCCGCCCAGTACAAGTGGCTCACCTCGAACCTCCCGGCGCTCAGATGCATCATGGGGCCCGGCGCCCTCGATGCCGACGGTGAGCCACGAGTCACACTGGCCGCCCATCGCGTGTCCCGCGAGGCGATCCTCCTGATCGAGCACATGGCCCATCCCGCGATCGAAGTCCGGCAAGTGACGATGGTCTCTTCCGGAGCACAGCGGGGCTTCGTGACCACCCGCGTCGCGGCGGAAGAAGGTGCCGCCAGTGTGGAACCGGCGCCGGCGGAGGCAACCGGCGAGCTCGGCCCCCGCCCGACCGGCGCGAGCCCCGCGGACGACGAGTCGCGTTCGCTGCTGCGTCGTATCCTGGAGGAGATACGCTCCGAGCACGGAGAGGACGACGCGATCGTGACCGATCGCTCGGTTTCCGGCGCGGATCTGCTCCGTGCAGGACGCCTCATCGCCACCATGCGCCCCGTCCCCGGCGGCGTCCGGATCCGACGGATCCGGCAACTGCGTGACTGGACCGTCCACACCGACAGGCAGTGTCACGCGGCCGTTCGATCCCTGTTTGACGCCCCGCTCGTGGCCGATCAGCCTCCGGCGCAAGGGGAGCCGGCGGCGGCGCTTGCCGGCGAGATATCACCCGATTCGATCGCGGTGACCGCCGAGGAAGTGGCGGAGTTCAGAAGACTGTCCGCCCCGGCCGGGGAACCAGGCGCGCCGCCGGAGGATGTCCCCACCGTGGGAGCACCCGGCTCGCGGTACGTGGAGAACTGATGCCCTCGAGGAAGAAGAAAGCGCTCGGACGCGGGATGTCACACCTCGTGGGCGACTCGCTGTCATCGGTCGTGAAGCCGCGTGGGCCGGCGCGAGCGGCTCCGTCGAGGGACAAGGGCCGTGCGCAGGCCCCCAAAGCGGCCCGTGAGACCCAGTACCACGTGGTGAGCATTGCCAGCGGCAAGGGAGGGACGGGCAAGAGCGTGCTGGCCAGCAACCTGGCGGTGCTGCTCGCCGAGAAGGGACGGGTCACGATCCTGGACGCGGATCTGAGTCTCGCCAACATCCATATCCTCTACAATCTCATGCCGGAATTCGACGTATCCCACCTGATCTCCGGCAAAAAGAGCCTCAAGGACATCCTCATGCAGGGCCCACGCGGCGTCAACGTCATCCCGGGCGGATCCGGAGTCCCGGAGCTGGCCACGCTGTCTCAGGGCATGTTCGGCTCGTTCGCCGACGGCATCGCTTTCCTGCACGAGACGACCGATCTGCTCCTGGTCGACGCCCCGAGCGGGCTCGATCGGCAGGCTCTCACTTTCCTGCTCGCGTCGGACCAGGTCCTGGTCGTGACGACCGAAGGCATCACGGCGATGACCGACGCCTACGCGGTCGTGAAGTCGGTCCTGACACGCCGGCCGAACGCCAGCGTCGTGATCGTCGTGAACCAGGCACGTTCCTACGCGGAGGGGATGGAGACCTTCCAGAAAATCGCCCATGTCGCAAGGAAGTTCCTCGGTCGGGAGCTGGCCCTGGGCGGGATCATTCCGTTTGATGAAGCCGTCGAGCGCTCCGTCGCCGAGCGCGTTCCGGTGACGATCTCCCATCCCGCGAGCCCTGCGGCGCGATCGATCGTGTCGGTCGCCGGCCGTGTTTCGACGTTTTTCGAACGATCCCGGCCACCCCTCACCCCCTTCGTCGCCCGGCTCAAGGGCCTGGTCGAGGGCGGGAAGGCTCGCGCGGTCCGCGGGCAGGCGAGGTAGTCATGCGCGTGATCGCCATCATGAACCAGAAGGGCGGATGCGGCAAGACGACAACAGCCGTCAACCTGGCCGCGGCGCTGAAAACGATGCAGCAGCGAGTTCTCCTCATCGATCTCGACCCCCAGGCCCACGCGACCCTGGGCTTGAACGGGCATCTGGAGACATCCATCGAGGATACGGTCCACCAGGCGCTGATGCGACGCGGCGATCTCTCTCCCATCATCGTGGAGATCGAGCCGGGGTTCGATCTCGCCCCCTCCGGCGATGATCTGCTCTTCACCGAACAGGATCTCGGCAACGGCCCTTCGGGCGAGGACCGCCTGGATACCTGCCTGCGCCTGACTCCGCGGGCATACGATTTCGTGCTGATCGACTGCCCGCCGAACCTGGGCCCGCTGACCTTCAACGGCCTGTGCGCCTGCCGTGAGATCCTCATCCCCGTCGAGATCGGCTTCTTCTCCCTCAACGGCGTGGGCAACCTGCTGCGGGCGCTGAGCCGGTACCGTGGGGCGTGGCTGCGCGAGAGGCGAATCCGGGCCCTGGCCACGATGTTCGACCGGCAGACGAACTTCGCCAAGGAGGTCATCGAGGAGATGCGATCGTTTTTCGGTGAGTCTCTTTACACCACGGTCATTCACCGGACGGTCAAACTGAAGGAAGCTGCTTCATTCGGAGAACCGATCACCCGATACGCCCCTCGGAGTCGCGGCTGCGAAGACTTCATGGCGCTGGCCGGGGAGGTACTTCGGGATCGGAAAGTCAACGGCGCCTGGCCGGGACCAGGCCTCGTCCTCAGGGAGGATCAACGTGACCGATCCGGTCATGCAACTGAGCCAGAGTCATGGTGATGGCCGCATCACGTTCCGTGCGCTGAAGGTGGCCGGCTTCGACTCGCTGGCCGACATCGTCGCAACGCAGGTGCAGGTGCTTGCCGACCGAGCCCACCTGAGCCGGCCGACCGCCGAGCGTCTCAAAGCAGGAGCCCACGAGATGTACGAAAACGACAAGGACCAGATTCCCCCCGTCAGATCTTCGGCAACGCAGCGGCGCAGGGACCGGCAGACCGCCACACAGCGGGTGGCCGGACGAACGACGAACCGCGTGCCGGCGTTCAGTGAAGGGATCAAGGGGGATGAGGCTATTCTGCTGGGCCAGGGCAACGGTCGGGAGACCATCGAGAAGAACCGCAAAGGCTCGCTCGAGCCGGCCGAGGCTGTTTTCCGGGAGGAATCGGATCGGGCGATCCCGCACCTGGGTGCCACACCGGCCGTGTTCGGAGACCATCTCGGCCCCGCGGCGCAGGAGGAGAAGATGCCGGCCGAGCCCGAACCGGCCGACGTGGCATCGCCGGCCGGTTCGTTTTCCGCACCCAACCAGGACACGATCGCTGCACAGCCGAAGGCCAGGTCCGTCCGGTTGGGATACTGGAGTTTCGGGTAAGGAGGTGAACCGGTGAGGGCTCGCACCGGGAACGAGCGAACGCTGCGGCGACGGTGAAGCGGTACCATCAGAAGAGACGTTTGATTGGCTAAACTGCCAGGAGGAGGAGGGAATGACAACGAAGAGCATGCATCCTGGTTCGTCGAACCGCTCGACACCCCCCATCACGGCGAAAGCCGCGCCGGTGGAACGGGTCCGCCCATCC
>JBHHZN010000173.1:0-5778 GCA_046758155.1 Acidobacteriota bacterium
ACCTTCACCGATGTCACCTGGCACTTCAGGGCCAGCCCCACCATCCTGGTTTCCGGGCTCGCCTTCGCCGTCTTCATGGGGTTCGCGGGCGGCCTCATCCCGGCGGTCCGCGCGGCGCTCCTTCCGATCACGACGTCGCTGCGCGAGGCCTGACCCGGGTGATCGGCGATCCGCCGCCCCGTGCGCGCGGGCGACGGGCGGCGCGGGCTCACTCCTCGGTCAGAACCTGCTTGGCGATGTACCGGAGGATCCCCCGGACCGAGACGAACCCGACCGGGCTGTCGTCACGGACGATCGGAATGTGTCTGAACCCCCGCACCGCCATCAGATGGATGGCGAAAGCGAGGATATCGTCCTCCTTGAGGACGACCGGATCGCGCGTCATCACGCGGCCGACGGGGGTCGTGTTGATATCCAGCCCCGAACCCCAGACGCGCAGGAGCACATCCCGCTCGGTGAAGATACCGATCAGCCGGTCGTGGTTCTTGCGATCCAGCACCAGGACGCTGCCGTGGCGGCCTTCACGCATGATCCGGATGGCATCCCAGACCGTCGTATCCTGCGAGGCGACCAGCGGCTTGAGGGGCCCGACCCTCTTGATCGGATCGCGCATGATGTGACGCTTCAGACCCTGCATCGGCTGCGCCTCGGGGATGTCGAGTCCCGCCAGGTCCATGCCGCATTCCTCGCAGGCGAAAACCCCCTGGATGTTGTCGAAACCGCATCCCGGGCAGAGCAACGTCAGCCTCCCTCCGGATGACGAGGAACACGGTCGAGCTCGTGCGGCAGGTTGAACACCTCTTGCGGGTAATGCTCGGCGATGAACCCGATGATATCCCGCGCGGAGATCATCCCGACGTACCGGCCGCCGTCGTCCACGAGGGGAATGTGCCGGTAGCCCCTGTCCGTCATCAGCCGGATCGCATCCGCGAGCCGATCTGCGGGGGTCAACGTCAAAGGATCCTTGGTCATCACCTGCTCGATCGGCAGGTTGTCGTTGAGAGCGAGGCCCACGATCCGGTTCAACACGTCGCGTTCCGTGAAGATGCCGACGACTTTGTCACCTTCGGTGATCACGACGGCGGCCATCGGGCGCTCTTTCATGATGCCGATGATATCGCGAAGCTCCGTCGTGCTGGGTCTCGAGGAGACCGTGGGCAGGCTCATCGACCCGATCGATTCGGTCCTGAGGATCCCCTCGATGGATGTCTCCGGCATCTGTACGGCTTCCTCCCTGGTCCAGCCTGTTATTATACACTTCCGGTGACCGATGCGGTGAAGCCGGAGTGGCGGAACTGGTAGACGCAGGGGACTCAAAATCCCCCGGGGCCTGGCCCTGCGAGGGTTCGAATCCCTCCTCCGGCACCACCACCGGTTTCCGCTCCTGGATGAGCGTCTTTTCGGGAGGGTGGAACCGGCTCATCGGTGAGCCGCGATCGGTCGACTTCCGGAGTCATCCATGCGCCTGGCGCTCGCACAGAGATCGGCCGGACCCGACCGGCGCAAGAACATCGAGGGCGCCCTCGACACCATGAGGAAGACGCGCGACGCCGGCGCCGATCTGATCGCTTTCCCCGAGCTGGCTGTTTGTCGGTTCTTTCCGCAGTTCGAGCAGCACCCATCCGCGCGGGAGCTCGCCGAGCCCGTGCCGGGCCCCACCATCGAGCGCGTCATGGATCTGGCGCGCGAGCTGTCGCTCGTGACCGTGTTCAACCTGTACGAGGTCGACTCCGAGGGCCGGTGCTTCGACAGCTCGCCGGTCATCGACGCCGACGGCACGCTCCTGGGCGTGACACGCATGGTCCATATCGCCGATTTCACCGGGTTTCACGAGAAGGCGTACTACCACCCGGGGGATCGCGGCGCCCCCGTCTACACCACCCGGGCCGGCCGCATCGGCGTGGCCATTTGCTACGACCGGCATTACCCGGAGTACATGCGCGCGCTGGCCGTCAACGGCGCCGAGCTGGTCGTCATCCCGCAGGCGGGGGCGGTCGATGAATGGCCCGAGGGGCTCTTCGAAGCGGAGGTCCGCACCGCTGCCTTCCAGAACGGGTACTTCGCCGGCCTGTGCAACCGGGTCGGCGTGGAGGAGAAGCTAACCTTCGCGGGCGAATCCTTCATCGTGGATCCCGACGGCCGGATCGTCGCGCGGGCAAGGCGGCTCGAGGAGGACCTCCTGATCGCCGATCTGGATCTCGGCCGCTGCGCGACATCGACCGCGCGGCGCATGTTCCGGCGGGACCGCCGTCCCGAACTCTACAAGGAATGGCTCGGGGACTGAGCAGGACCGGGCGGCGAGAAGCGCGGGGCCGTCTTCGATCTTCTATTGCCTGATCGGGGCTGTCCGTGTAGGATACGGCATGCTTGCAATGATCGCCCCGGGGGGAGCGATGGACGATCCGACCGGATGAACCCGGAACACAGCGGATCCGAGGAGAGCTTCGGCCACTTCCGCCTGCTCGGCAAGGTCGGTGAAGGCGGCATGGGGGTCGTGTACAAGGCGTTCGACACGCGCCTGGAACGCGTCGTCGCCCTGAAAGTCCTGTCGCAGGACATGATCCGGGATGACCAGTCCCGCTCGAGACTCCTGCGCGAAGCGCGGATCACCTCCTCCTTGAACCACCCCAACATCGCCACGATCCACGATCTGGAACGCTCCGGCGAGAGGGACGTGATCGTGATGGAGTTCGTCGAGGGCCCGACGCTGTGCCAGCGCCTGCGATCGGGACCGCTGGAGGTGCGCGACGTGCTCGACATCGCCATCGCGGTGGCCGACGCGCTGGGCGAAGCGCACGCCCACAACGTCGTTCACCGCGACATCAAGCCGGAAAACATCATCCTCACCCCCCGCGGCCACCCCAAGGTGATGGACTTCGGGCTGGCCAAGATGCTGCGGCCGACGCGCGCCGCGAAGGAGTGGTCGAAGGTCGACCACCTGGCCACCAAGATCACGGCGACCGGGACCGCGCTCGGAACGGTGGCATACATGTCCCCCGAGCAGGCTTCCGGCAAGGAGGCCGCTCCGTACTCGGACGTCTTCTCGTTCGGAGTCGTCCTGTACGAGATGCTCGCGCGGGAGGCCGCCTTCTCCGGCGATTCCGACGTCGATATTCTGTACGAGATCCTGCACGCGGCCCCCCGGCCGATCTCCGAGCTCAACCCGGACGTGCCGGCCGATCTGCAGGCGATCGTGGACCGCTGCACGGCGAAGGACGCCGCCGAGCGATACGCCACGGGCAAGGAGCTGTGCCGGGATCTCAAGCGGGCGCGCATCAGCCTCGACATCCAGAGAGCCCGGACCCTTTACACCCTGCTGTCGATCTCGCGCGAGATGACGGCGATCCTCGATCTGACCAAGCTGCTGGACCGCATCGCCACGCTCGTCAAGAGCCTCATCGAATACGACGTGCTCGGCATCTTCCGGGTGGACCTCAAGGGGAACAGGCTGACCTGGCTGGGAGGGTGCGGCTACGACCCCGACAGCTTGCGGACCATCGACTACCGCGCCGACGTGGGGATCTGCGGCAGGGCGATCCGGACAGGTCAACTGGTGCGGCTCGGCGACGCCACGGCCGATCCCGACTACTACGCCCCGAACAGCAAGCGGTACCACTCGAACCTCGCCGTGCCGCTCATCCACAAGGACCGCGTGATCGGCGTTCTCAACATGGAGAACGAGCGCCCGCACGCCTACACGAACGAACATGCCATGGTCATGTCCACCCTGGCGGGCCCCATCGCGGTGGCGATCGAGAACGCGCGACTGTTCGAGAACCAGCGGCAGCAGACGCAGGCGTTGCAGACGCTGCACGAGATCGGCCGCGAGATCGCGTCGATCCTGGACATGGATTTCCTGCTGGAGAGGGTGAGCGAGCTGATCGGCCGCCTGATCGACCACGAGCTGTTCACCCTGTTTCTGGTCGAGCCCGATACCGGACATTTCTCCTGGCGTCTCGCCAAGGGGTACGATCCGGCGTTCGTCGGCGAGAGGAAGTTCCGGCTCGATGAAGGGGTCATAGGCCGCGCCGCCACGAGCCGCGAGGTCGTGATCGTCAACGACGTGACGACCGATTCCGACTACATCCCGCCGAAGACGGCCGATGGCCGGGTGCCCCGCTCGGAGATGGCGGTCCCCCTGGTCGTGAAGGATCGGACACTGGGGGTCCTGACGCTGGAGAGCGTGCAGCGGGGGCATTTCACGCCCGAGCACGCGCAGCTGGTGACCGTGCTGGCGAGCCAGCTCGCCGTGGCGATCGAGAACGCGGACCTGTACCGCGAGATCCAGAACCAGGCCCGCGCCCGCGAGGAGACGGCCGAGAGGATCCGCAAGCGGTTCGAGTCGTTCGTCACGCCGCACATCGCCGAGCAGCTCTTCAAGAATCCGCATGCCAAGGCGCTCGCCGGTGAGCGCCGTCCGGTCAGCGTGCTGGTCGCCGACATCAGCGGCTTCACGCCGGTCGCCCGCGAGCTTGCCCCCGAGGTCGTCGTGGGGTTCCTGCAGGAGTTCTTCTCCCTCATGACCCGGCAGATCTTCAAGTACGAGGGGATGGTGGACAAGTTCCTCGGCGACGCCCTGATGGCCGTCTACGGAGCCCCCGTCACCCATGACCCGCGGTACGGCCCGGCGGATGCCCAGCGCGCGGTCTTCGCGGCCATCGACATGCGCGACGCCTTCGCGAAGCTGCGCGACAAATGGTGGGCGAAACACGAGGAGCTGGGAAAGCTGGAGCTGTGCGCCGGCATCAGTACCGGAACCTGCGTGGTGGGAAACATGGGCTCGGACAAGCGCATCGAGTACACCGTGCTGGGTGAACCGGCCAACCGGGCCTTCCACCTCTGCCGCCGGGCGTCCCCCGGCGAGATCCTCATCGAGGGCAAGACCTGCGCGGTGGTGGACGAGGAAGTCAACCTCGAGCCGGTCACCGACGAAACAGGACGACCCGGCAAGCGGATCCACCGCGTCCTCGGCCTCAAGTTCCTCTCCTGACACACCGCTCCGGACCCGCCGCCGCGAGAGCGATCCGGGAATTGTGATCGCTGTGGTGGTCCAGCGAGTTTTGGAAGCGAGGGATGCCTGTTCGACCCTTTCCCCTCAAGCACTTATGTGTACAGTCCGTCACCAATCATCTGAGAACTCTTTTTGGAGGCTTCCATGCCGGGCAGACCGCCCAGCCCCGTCCTTTCCCTTCCCAGGCAGTGGAATGAGCGCGTCCGCTCAGCCGTCGTTCACGCCATCTCGCTGGCGCAGTTGGTACTGACCGCGGCACGCGCCCAGGCCAGCCGGCACCATCGAATCCGTACCCGCCGCCTTTGCGAGATCGACCGTCTCCGCCAGGAGCTCAACCTCCTGCGAGAAGAACTCCGCCTCAAGGATGCCCGCATGGAGCGCCTTCCTGGCCATCGGCGGCCGTACTACCAGCCCACCGAACGGCTGGCCATCCTCGAGCTGCGAGCCGCCTGGCACTGGTCGCTGGAGCAGACCGCCGAGCGCATGCTTGTGACACCGACGACCGTGGCCTCCTGGATGGGCCGACTCGACGAAGAAGGACCTGCGGCTCTCGTGCAAATGGTTGAACCGGTCAACAAGTTCCCCGACTTCGTCGGCTATCTTGTCCGCAGACTCAAGGTCCTCTGCCCCACCATGGGCAAGGCGCGTCTCGCCAACGTGCTGTGTCGCGCCGGGCTGCACCTCAGCGCCACCACCGTCGGTCGTATTCTGAACGACCCGCCCCGCTGGCAGGCTGTATCGCAGGCTGTGCGCCCCGGACGGAGTGT
>JBHHZN010000174.1:0-5752 GCA_046758155.1 Acidobacteriota bacterium
AGGTTGATGGAGCGCCGGAAGGCCTCCTGAACACTCGGGTGCCCGCCATCTTCGTCGTGGCTGAAATTCGAAAAGTGATGCAAGCCGCCACCGGTGAAAAAAGTTTCATCGGGGCTGGCCGAGTACTGTCTTTGCATGGCGGCCTGGAGCATGGTGGCGAGCGACCGGTCGGCGTTCCTCTTGAGATAACCTATGGCCCACCGCGTGAGCGGGTCCGCATCCGCGAGATCCATCGTCTCGAGCCGATCCGGAACGACGCCGGCGTACTCCGAGTGCAACCGGGCGACGATCTCGAGGTATGTGATGAGCGTCCGGAGCTTGGCGGTGGAGCCCAGATCCAGCTTGACTCCCTCATTGACGTTGAAGGGTCGGTCATCGGTGTCCGCCTGCACGCGGAGGAGGTTCGCCGCGGCGGTCCTCTCGAACAGCGTGAAGGCATAGACGATTTTCGCCGGGTCGGCGCCGGCGAGAAGGTGCGGGCCATCCAGCCCATGGGCTCTCACGAATGTCCGATCTTGCAGGTCGTGCAGGAGGTCGAGAACCGCATCCTGCACCTGTAGGTCGATGTGGGTTTCCACGCGCATATCGAGACGGTCCAGGGCATAGAGGGACTCCCGGCCGGTCGTCGAGAGCAGCTCGGCTCGCAGCGTCGATGCCAACTTGTTGCGCGCGAAATCGGGATGCTCGCCGCGGGGGCTACGGGCCCTCGGGATCGGCGAGGAGGCCAGGACGAGATCCCTGAATCTCTTGCTGATGATCCCCTCGTTGGCGAGCAGTCGAACGTAGGAGGATGTCAATTCCCCGAGCCGGCGCCTCCCATCCTTCAGGTAGTACGTGGGACGGCGCTGGGCGATGATCAGGCTCAGAGCCTGCCGGTAGGCCAGTGCCCCCGAGGTCATCTCCTCGAGGCTCGGCCTGGCGGACCGGGACGGATCGGCGTGACGAAGCCTCCGGTTGAACGATGCGAAGTCGACGCCGTAGTAGGCCCACAGGCCGTCCCCCAGCCCGAGGACCTCGCCGAATCCCGCCTGCGAGCCGAGCGGAACGGAGTTGACGTAGTCGCGGACGATCCTCCCGCGTGTTTCGACGGTCCTCTCGCCGTCCCGGTACGCCCGCAAGGACGCCGACAGCATCTGTCTCAGCTTGTCGGCCGGAGAGGTCGTGCGGCCGCGCGGAGAGTGACGGAATTTCTCGAGCTGGGTCGCGAGGGTGCTTCCACCCGGTGTGTTCCGCGACCCCGCGGTGGGTCCCTGGGCCAGCG
This sequence comes from Acidobacteriota bacterium, assembly GCA_046758155.1. Classification (GTDB taxonomy): domain Bacteria; phylum Acidobacteriota; class Polarisedimenticolia; order JACPZX01; family DASXTC01; genus JBHHZN01. The sequence continues at coordinate 1,262 of JBHHZN010000174.1, forward strand.
CGACGATCGCGTGCACGAGACGCCCCCAGTCAACCGCGGGGTTGCGGTGTGGGAATCGGTCATCCAGCAGGTGCCTGTTTTCCACGAACTGCACGGTGTCAACCAGAAGATCGGGGATCTCATCGATCGTGCGGTAGACGCGCGAGGGATACGAGGATCGATGGATGATGCGGCCGTTACGATCGGCGAGGCTCAGGCCCGCTTGGGGTTTTTCGTGATAGATCGCGAACAGCCCCCGATCCGCCATGCCCGCGAATCCCCGGGAGACTCTCGCCTGCCTGGTGATCGCGTACCCTCCGTCCCGGAGTCGCCGGGCAAGCAACGGGATGTCGGTGTAACCGCGACGTTTGTCCAACGGTCCGGCTCCGGGGAAACGGATACGTGGGCTCGGCCCCGCGGCCACCCAGAAGGTGAGCCCCTGCGCGATGTGATGAAAGGCGAACGACTGCAACCGCGATGTTGCCATCTCGCCTGCGGCGAGGGCAGCCAATGCCAGGACGAAGATGGCCCGTGCGGTCCAGGTCCTGGCGGCGCGAGGGATATGGAAGGTCCTGATGGTTCGACTGGGGAGTACGGTGGAGACGGCCCGTTCGCGAGGGCCGGTGGCGCGAGCGACTTCGATGGTGCACCGATTGGCCACTTTGTCTTGAACACTCTTCGTCTGGAGCCGGATACCCCTCCTCAGGCTTGCGGGGTTACATCCTCTGCAACGATCCGACGAACCGTCGCATTCCCCGGATCCCCACCAAACTGCGCTCGGTTCGAGTCGTCGATGAACAATCCAGGGGCACCAATGGAACATCCGGACCAATCAGCCCGCCAGGCCGGCCGCGGCGAGCGCCTCACCGGTTGCCCCGTTCGCCCTCGCGGGAGGGACCCGGAGCGGAGGAACGGGCTGCGGGCGTTCCACGCATCGAGTGGTCAAGTCGCGATCCGCTCCCCGTGGAAGTGGGGGAATACGGCACAATCGTATCGCGTTGACAGTTTCATGCGCTCTCAGTCCGCCCGGCGGGCCGTCGGTCTCGCCGTCGCTCTGCTGCCCTGCGCGGGCCTCCTCGCGCAGGTGGCGAACGGTTTCGATCTGGCCGAGTCCCTGGTTCCACGGCACGAGATCCGGGGCGGTGGTCCGCCGCGTGACGGCATCCCGGCCCTCACCGATCCGATGCACGAATCGGTCGAGATGGCCGATGGCTGGCTCGACCCCGACGATCGGATCGTGGGGCTGACGATTGACGGGGAGTCGGCCGCGTATCCGATCCGGATCCTGAACTGGCACGAGGTCGTCAACGACGTGGTCGGCGGGAAACCGGTGGTCATCACGTTCTGTCCGCTGTGTGGAACGGGCGTGGTCTTTGACGCGTCGCTCGGGGGACAGCGAGCCATCTTCGGTGTGTCCGGCCTGTTGTACAACTCCGATGTCCTTCTTTACGATCGGAGGACTCAGAGTCTTTTCTCGCAATTGATGTTTCAGGCGATAACCGGCCCGCTGCGCGGCACGAAGCTCGAGACCATCCCCGTGCGGATCACGACCTGGAACGTCTGGAAGACAAGCCATCCGCGCACCACGGTCCTGACGCGCTCCCTCCCCTACCTGCGCGACTACGGCACGGATCCGTACGCCAGGTACAAGAGAGGAGGCGGGACGATGTTTCCGGTGCGGGGTGCCGACCGGAGCAGGACATCGAAGGAATGGGCCTATCTCGTGCTGTCCGGGAAAACAGGGCTCGTGATCGCCGAGGAGTTGCTCCGCGACGCATCCAGCGACGATGCTCATCGTTTCATGGTGGGGGGCCGCACGCTGGTGGACTACCATGCCTCGACGCGGGAGCTCCTGGCAAGCGAGGACCGAGCGGCGATCACGGTCATCCCGGGCTACTGGTTCGCGCTCACCGCCTTTCATCCCGAAGCGCACGTCGTGCGACATGAAGAGCTCCACCCGGCCGGGGCGTTGAACCAGGCGTCTCCATCATGAGGCGCCGGGGAGGTCAGGGCCGCGAGCGGCCGAGGGACGGGGACGATGGATTTTTTCGATCGGTTGCAGGATAGGAAACACTCCTGGTCGAGCGTGCCGGCCTGGGCCGTTCGGCCGGGAAAAGGACGCGACAAGCGACTCCCGGCCGACCATGCTGGGAATAGATCGGCCCGCCGTGTGATTGATCGTGTTATGGAGCCCTTCTTCGATCTGGAGAAGAAAGCACCGAGACTGATCTGCCCTGAATGCGGGACATGCTCGATCTCGGTCTTTCTCAGGTGCGACACGAGCGATTGGGAGTGCCTCAGTGTCGCTTCCTGTGGAGAATGCGGCAGGCAATTCGACGCGCAAGTTCTACCCACCTATGACGAGCGGTACGCCCTGCTGCGCCAGCGTGTTGCGGGTGAGCCCTGTTCTTCCTGCGGGGGCAAGCAGCGCTTCGTCCGCTCCCTGTGTGACCGGATCCAGAAGCGCTGCTATTTCATCATCGGTTGCGGCAACTGCGGCGATGTCCGGTATGGCTGACCCTGCTAAACTGGATCGATGAGCTCTCCCGAGGACGGGGCGCGGGAGAGCCGCGGAATTTCCCCCAAGGGTCATGTGTTGATAGACTCCGGCATCGCCCGACGAAGGGCATCTTGCACACCCTCGTTTTCTAGAAAGGAGATCACGGTGCGTCAACACCAGTGGTTCTTGATCATCCTGGCGATTCTGGTCTTGGTTGTATCATCCTCAACGCCGGCTCTTGCCCAGATCGAAAGAGGAAGTGAGGGCGACGTTTTCGTTGGCGGGATCCTCGGTGATGATCTCACCGACGATCCGGTCTCCGGCATGGGGCCCGAGCTGGATGATGATGTGGAGTTCGGGATCCGTTACGCCTACAACTTCACCAGCATGTGGGGTATCGAGGGCACGGTCTCTTTCAGTCCCAACTCCGCGACCGACACGCCCGGCGGCGACGTCGATCTGGATCTTTTCCTCATCGACGTGGATGCGATCTGGCACTTCACGCCGGATAAGAGGATCGTGGGGTATCTGGTCGGTGGGGTCGGGTTCGCGAACGCCGACCTGGACCACCCCATCACGGGAACCGTCAACGGGAAACTCACGCAGATCGATGACGACAGCGGCATCACGCTGAACGCCGGCGTGGGGGCGAAGTTCTTCGCCACCGACAACTTTCTGATCCGCGCCGAGGTGCGCTACCGCTACATCGATGCCCTGGTGGACGAGAACGATGATTCCCTCAACACCGTCGATGGAACCGTCGGCGTGGGTTGGGCCTTCTAATGACGGCCATCTGATCGAGCCTGGCATGGCGGGGCCGACCGAGCAGGATCCGGCCCCGCCGGCGTGCTCTCATTCGGCCGGGGGCACGATGACTCCCGAGATGTTCTTGCCGCGGACGATGTCGTTGAACGCCGCGAGCTCATGTTCGATGAGGCCCTGCAAGGCGGCCAGGTGGGCGTCCAGATCGTCTCGCAGTTCGCGGTAACGCTCCAAGGATCCGTCGGTCGGACGGGCGTCGGCGCTCTCCACGGTTCCCATCAGAGCAACAAGCTGGTTGTCCAGGGCCGGCGGAAAATTGAGCGCATCCTGCGACGATTCCGTCTTGACCTGGTGAAGCGCGGTCTCGATGCCCGACAGCTTGCTCCGCACGGCCTCGGCGGCGACCAGCAGGTCCGCCCCTTCTTTCCGTTCGTTCAAGCGGCGTTCGATATCGTCCACCTGTTGCCGGAGATCACGGATTCTCTTCAGGGCGTGGTGGCTCTCGGAGATCGCCCGCCAGGTCTTCTTCGCCAGCTCGAACTGGGCTACCAGCTCCTGCCTCGTGGCGCTCACTCTCGGGTCCTTGCGGACCGCGAACACCCGCGTCTGGACCGTGTCCCCCCGTTTCAAGCGTACCTTGTACTCTCCGGGCGGCACCCGGGGGCCGCGGGCCGTGCCCCACAGGACCGTGTCCTCGAGCAGGGTGGCGTCCGGGAGCCGGAAATCCCAGACGTACCGGTTCGAGCCTTTCTCGGCGGGTAGTTTTTTCGGGCCGAGGGCCCCCGGTGGCAGGAAGCGAGCGAAGGGATTCGGCGCGCGACGTTCCTCCTTCGTGCTCGAGAGACTTCGCACCAGATCATCCTTCTCGTCGAGGATCTCCAGGATCAGTTCCTGGTCCTCTGCGGGTTGCTCGGCGAGAGAGTAATGGATGATAACTCCGGTGGGAGGGTTCTGTCCGCCGGCGCCTTGCCGGCCGAAGGAAAAACCTCCTCCGAACCGGACGGTATCACGAGGCCGAAACAGGTGCACCGGCTCCGAGGTGATGGTGGGGTCGAGCTGGTGCAGCAGGCTGAGATCATCGAGGATCCAGAACGACCGTCCCTGGGTGGCCACCACGAGGTCTTTTTCGTGAACGGCGAGGTCGGTGACCGGTGTGACCGGAAGATTGAGTTGCAGTGGCTGCCATCGCCGCCCGTCATCGAACGAAACGTAGAGACCGAATTCCGTCCCGGCAAAAAGAAGTCCTTTCC